>JAZRSP010000311.1:0-18184 GCA_045651565.1 Victivallaceae bacterium
GCCCAAGATTCTCGACTGCAGCCTCCCGTAGGAGTCTGGGCAGTGTCTCAGTCCCAGTGTGGCTGACCATCCTCTCAGACCAGCTACCCATCGTCGCCTTGGTGAGCCGTTACCTCACCAACTAGCTAATGGGACGCGAGCCTATCTCCAAGCGATAAATCTTTAGTTGTTCCCTCATGCGAAAAAACAACCACATCAGGTATTAGCAGCCGTTTCCAACTGTTATTCCCAACTTGGAGGCAAGTTACTCACGCGTTCCTCACCCTTCCGCCACTAAGTATTGCTACTTCGTTCGACTTGCATGCCTAATCCATGCCGCCAGCGTTCGTTCTGAGCCAGGATCAAACTCTCCGTATAATTAAATTATTACGAAGATATTTGAACTATTGCTCTTAAATATCTTGTTGTGATTTATTTTCTTTATAAAGTACTGTTACAGTTCTTTATTTCTCAATGTAAATTTTCGGTTACATCGCACTATTCAATTTTCAATCAACTTTCAAGTCATTAAGTGACCTCAGTCACCCTCAAACTTTACGCTACTAATTTAGCGTGTTCTATAATATATCACAACTTTTATGCTTTGTCAAACTCAAATTTGAAAAAATTTGATTTTTTTTTGCATTTTTTGTTATGACCAACTTTTTTAAAGAACCCCGCCACTTTTCGCAACGTGATATTTAATATATCATCAAAATCAAATTTTGCAAACTCGAAATTGAAAAAAATTCAAAAAATTTTGTGTTTTTCAAAATTCAACCCAAAATCCTCTACCCTAAACCACAATAATTACCATACTATATGTATTATATATAAGAAAAAAACGGAATTTAGAGTTTTGCGGCAAGCAAAACTATAAATTCCTATATCGGTCAAGGGCTGATGCCCTTGCGCAGTGAGGGTATTAGGGAGAGGCGGGGTTAGCCTCTCCCTAGAAAAAACTATTTAACTGTCCATGCAAAAATTTTGACTTCGGAATCTCCGAAAGTTTCAAGCAAAGTGAAACGGATTTTGCAGCATTCGATATTCAAATCATTAAATACCAATCGTTTATAATCATTTGTAAACTCACCTAAACTCTGCCAGTTACCATTTTTGTCGCAATAGTCCAAACGGTATTTTTTAACCAAACAACTTGGGAGTTCCAATTTTGGATGATTTTTAAAACGCAAAGCGACGATATTTTTCGGCTGGAAATCTTTCAAATTACTATCGAAAATTAAACGGCTTTCCTTTAACTTCATGGGAGAACTCCAACTGTATTCCACACTGTCGCCGGCTTTGGCATACCATGCTTCATCGGCTTCATCAGTGATACGATTCTGCCCCATGCGAAGCCCCTCAGGTGAACGATTATTATCACTTACGAGAGTTCCTGCCATGGTCAAATCGCTCGGCACATAACGGAAATTCGGCAGATAGCAGTCAAGTTCCATTAAGCGGTTCTGCAACTTTTTAACATCGACTTTGCGCGGCATGCAGCTTGCCGAAGCGGCAAGCGATGCCGCCACACCGACTGCCTGCCCCAAAATCGCACAAGTTGCCATAACTCTGGTCGCACTTAATGCTGAATGGGTTACGCTAATATTTCTGCCAGCAAAAAACAAGTTGTCAATGTTTTTTGAATAAATCGCACGATACGGCAACCCGAATGGTGACGGTGCGGGGTGGAAAATATTCGGCGCAATTTCAGGAACTTTGAAGCCGGTCGGAGCGTGATCGTCCATAGTCCAACCGCCGTAAGCAATAGTATCCTCGAATTTACCACCGCTTGCCACATCGTTCTGATTGACGATATAATCTCCGACATAACGGTTGCTCTCTCTTTTGCCGGGGAGGAAGCCGATCCATTCAAGTTCCCAGTACTTATTTTTCTCTTTCTGGGTCGGGTGATTTTTGAGATAATCCCAAGTTCCAAGGGCAATTTTGAGCAATTCATGGCGGCAAGTATCAACATCATGCAGAGCATCCATATCTCCGCCAAGTTCAATCCACCAGTAATTCTGCAAACCTACCAAATCCGGTTCACGATATTTGAATTGAGAATCATCGGTATAATGGTTTGCCCATTCAGGCGCGACAAATTCATGAACTGTATCGGTTTCTCTTGCTTGAAGCAAACAACTCATACCCATAGTTTTTTTGTCGACAGCTTCGGGAGCAATAGACTCATTAAATTCACCTCTTGCCTCACGACCGTAACGAACTTCTGCACCGGTCAATTCTGCTAAAATACTGTCGCCTGACGAGTCGCAGAAATATTTACCGTCGATATTATAAAAGGTTTGCGACGGCGATTGATAAGCACGAACGCCCTTAATTTTCGCACCATCCATAGTTGCATCCATGCAAACACAATTCAAAAGCAAAGTTAAATTCTTTTCTCTGATCGCATTGCTGTACAAAACAGTATCCCACAAAGAAAAATTTCTCTCCGGATTGCGATACATGTTTTCCAATAAAATCTCTTCAATAATCCCGGTTTCACGGCGATTCTCGCCATGCGCTCCGCAAACCCACATGCGAATTTCACTTGAAGCATTGCCGCCCAAAACCGGTCGGTCATGCACCAAAATTGTTTTTATGCCTTCTCTCGCTGCCGCCAAAGCAGCACACAATCCAGATAAACCGCCGCCAATAACCACAAAATCTGCTGAAAGATTAATCGTTCTCATGTAAATACCTTTCTTTATAACTTATTTTTCATTTTCACAATCATTAAAATTCAAACCGCACTTGGCACAAAAATTTGGAGTGTACAAGTGCATCAAATGAGCTTTGCATTTAGGGCAACGCACTAATAGATACTCCAATAATACAGCAATTAAAAATGCCGAAACCGTAACGGAAATTCCGATATAATTTACAGTACGGGCATTATCTGCCATAATCTCTTCGATACTAAAAACCTTTTGTTCTGTTTTCTTTGCCGCTTTTTCACCATAAACTGTTTGGTAAGAATCATCATAATCTTCAAGATTAAACAAGAAAATAAAAAAGAAAAACAACATTACAAGCCTGATAATATGCAATATTTTTTGCAATGCCAGTTTTTTCTTTATCGATGCTGCAACACTACTCATTGGGCAAAAACTCCTTCAATTTATCTGCATTTTCAGCTAAAAATACAAAATAATAGTTAAGTTGTGTTGCTTCTTTTTCATCACCTTTGTCTATAATCGGCAACAACTTGACCTTACTTAATTTGCGGCTATTATTTTTGGGTAACTCAATCAACCCGATTGCATTCTCGTTGCTTTCGACCATAACTTCCGGAGCATTAATCGGATAATACATGGTTACTTGCGCCGCATTTTTTACCGGGAAAAGCCGATTTGCGATAAAATAAACCGCACTGTTTTCGTCCATTCCGAAGCGGTGTATGGAGTGGTTGTTGTCCTTTATCAAAAAAGCCCAGGAAGTCGCCTCCCCGATAAAAATTTTTCTCAAATCCGCCAAAGTTATATGCTTCAAAGGATTTTCTTTATTAACAATTACCCCCAAATAAACACTATTGTAGCAGACATATTTAAGTGAATTATCCTGCACAAAGTCAATGCTGTCAACAACCATTAAATCAAGTTCTCCGCTCTTTAACTTTGCCAATGCCGTTTCCTGTGACATTTTCTCAACAACGACACTGTCATCGGGATTTTGCATCATGCGCTCAAAAATCATCTGCCGCAAAAATTTATCCTGAACCATAGTCGTTTCACCGATATTAATCGTTTCACCGCAGACAGCAATAGCGATTAAAAAAGTCAAACTTAAACAGGATAAAATTTTTACCATAATTTTTGCCATAATTCACAATAAAATGGTGGATTAAAGTCAATCCACCATTTCCTTATTTTATTTTTTTATTTTAACGTCTGTAGCCATTCGGATTTTTAAGTTTCCAATTCCAAGCAGAAGCAATAATGCTTTCAGCATCCTCAAATTGCGGTTTCCAGCCGAGCATCTTTTTAATTCTATCTGAACATGCAATCAAAATATCCGGGTCGCCTGCACGGCGGGGAGCAACTTCGAAATTGATCTTTTTGCCGGTAACTTTTTCAGTTGCCTTGATAATTTCAAAAACGCTCAAACCTTTACCGGTTCCGAGGTTGTAGTGTCCGCTCTCCGGAGCATCCAAAGCCAACATGTGTGCTTGCGCCAAGTCAAGGATGTGGATATAGTCACGAATACAAGAACCGTCGGGAGTATTGTAATCATCGCCGAAAACCATCATTTTTTCACGAGTTCCAGCTGCAACTTGGAGGATAATCGGAATCAAATGAGTTTCGGGGTCATGGGCTTCGCCGAAGTTTTCGGTAGCACCAGCAGCATTGAAATAACGCAATGCAGCATATTTAACGCCGTGAATCTGCGAATACCAATTCAAAATCTTTTCAAAACAGAGTTTTGATTCTCCGTAAGGATTAATCGGTTTCTGTGAATCATGTTCTTCAATCGGGGTCTTTTCGGGTTGACCGAAAGTTGCCGCGGTACTTGAAAACACAAAACTTTTTACGCCGCCCTCAACCGCTGCATCTGCCAAGTTGATACCGTTTGCAATATTATTGCGGAAATATTTTGAGGGGTTAGTCATTGATTCGCCGACAAGTGATGCCGCTGCAAAGTGCATAATTCCGTCATAATGACCATTTTTGGCAACGCTGATAATTTTATCACGATCCGCCAAATCACCCAAAACAAAATCCGCTCTGGGGTCTACCGCATCCAAGTGTCCGGTAACTAATGAATCATAAACTGTAACTTCATAACCATGATCCAACAAATACTCTGTACAGGCACTTCCGATATATCCTGCACCTCCAGCAACCAAAACTCGTTTCATAGAAATTCCCTTTTATTTTTTATTAAAATTACCAAAAAATACTCTTACATGGAGAATTTTTCTTAATTCCCCTAATATAATTTAATGCTTTTATAAAAAATTTCAAATATTTTTTTGATTTTTTGCAAAAAAACAGTATATTAATTGGAATAAAATTTATTTAGGAGAGAATATTGTGAAAAAAAATGTACTCGTTGTCGGTTTGGGACTGCTTGGAACTTCGCTTGCCATGGCATTAAAAGAGCGAAATTTCTACCATGTTCAAGGCCACACCAGGCGCAGAGAAATTATTGAATGGGCGATAAGACAGGGAATTTTAGAAGATGATTCCTTGCAAGATATTACCAGTTTGCTGAAATCGGCAGATATTGTCATTTTATCATTGCCGACCTTAGCAACTACTGAATTTATTGCTGAATATGCTGATAAATTCAGTCCGAATTCGATTGTAACCGACATCGGCAGTACCAAGCAATCTTTTATGCTGGCCGGCGAAAAATACTTACGCCCCAGGAATATTGCTTATGTCGGTTCGCACCCGATGGCAGGAACAGAAAAATCCGGGCCGTTTAATGCGTTTAAAACCCTCTTTGAGAATGCAGATGTTTTTATTTGCGGCGATGATTTAAAAAATTCAACTGCTGCCGCAGAAATTTCCGCACTCTGGCAATCTATAAATTGCCGAACAACTGAAATTACAACAGAAAACCACGACAAATTAGTTGCTAAAACCAGTCATGTTGCCCATATTCTGGCTTCGGCATTGACCGTAAGTGTACTTGATTACGGCGACAAAAACAGTAATTTCAGAGGTTGTGCAAGCGGTTTCAGGGACACTTCCAGAACTGCTTCGAGCGACCCGAAAATGTGGAGAGAAATTGTTGAGTTAAACAAAAATGCGGTGCTTGAAGCACTTGATAAATTTGAATTTGAATACAGCAAATTCCGCAAGGCTATCGAAAATGAAAACTTTGACGATTTCGAAAAAGAATTTGCAAAAGGAAAAACTTTGCGGGCAGAATGGCTCGAATATATGGCAAATAAGGAAAAATAAAATGGAAGAAAAGAAAAATTTGGCAATTGATGTTGCCGGAGCAACCGTCTATCTCGGCGGAAAACCGATTATTAAAAATTTATCCTGGCAAGTTGAAGCCGGAGCGAGATGTTTCATTTTGGGCGCAAACGGTGCAGGCAAAACCACTCTGGTAAAAATGCTTATGGGTTACTCTTGGCCCTTGTATGGTGCAAAAGTTCAAGTTTTAGGCGAAACTTTCGGCAATGTGAGTTTGATTGAACTTCGCAAACGAATCGCATGGGTAAGTCCTTTCATCCAGCGTTGGAGCGACCCGGAGTGTACCGGATTGGAAATGGTTGTTTCCGGAATTGAAAGCACTATCGGACTTTTCCGTAAAATCCTCCCCCATGAAGAAGTTCAGGCAATGGAAATTATGGAACGGCTTAATTGCACTCACTTAAAAGATCAATCAATGGTTACTATGTCAAGCGGCGAGCAGGTTAAAATTTTGATTGCACGAGCATTAATGACTAAACCTGAATTGGTGATTTTGGATGAACCGAGTGTGTATTTGGATATTGCAGGGCGAGAATTTCTACTTAATGCCATCAGCGATATGGCTGCCAAACACCCGGAAACCACAATCATTTTTATCACCCAGCGAATCGAAGACATTATGCCTGAATTTAAAACCGGCATGATTTTGAAAAACGGTATCATCGAAGCAATCGGCAACCGTGAGGATGTCCTGACCGAAGAAAATCTCTCAAAGGCTTTTGATCTCAATATCAAACTTATGCAGGGCAAAAACGGCCGCCTCTGGTCGATGATTCAATAAGATTTAATCCGCAAACTACAAAAAAAGCACCTGAAAAATTCAGGTGCTTTTTTATTAAATCAAACAATCATTAGTGACTGCAAGAACCATGTCCGCAAGTATGGCCTCCGCATGAATGACCTTCCCCATGGTCATGGTGATGATGATTGCAATGGAAGTTCTGACGAACTTGCAAAGTTCCTGCTAACAAAGCTTCTACAACCTCTTTTACATCTCCCTCTGCTCCGCCGATTACCTGAATTCCTGCCTGACCGAGGGCATTCAATGCTCCGCCGCCAATTCCGCCGCAAATTAAAACATCTACTGCTTCATTAGCCAACAAACTTGCCAAAGCACCGTGGCCCTCTTCTCCGGAAGAGATAATTTTTTCTGCGATGATTTTGCCTTCTTCAATCTGGAAAAGGGCAAATTCGGGGGTATGCCCGAAGTGTTGGAATACCTGATTGTTTTCACAAGTTACTGCGATTTTCATTTTTTACTCCTTTTAGTTAAATTGTAATTGATTATATGAATAAAGTATTGTTACTTGTTTTGGCGAGTTCGGCGAAAGTCGCAACTCCTGCAATTTCGTCAACTTCAATAAGTTCATCTTTGCTTATACCCATAATATCCATTGCCATGTCGCAAGCAATAAATTTCACACCGGATTCACGAGCAGAAGCCATTAATTCATCCAGAGAAAGCACCCCTTTCTGCTTCATGACCGACTTCATCATAGAAGTTCCAAGTCCGAGCATATTCATTTTAGAGAGAGCGAGCTTTTTAGCACCTTTTGGAAGCATGAAGCCGAACATGCGTGAAATAAGATTCTTTTTAACTTTCAGAGCAGGATTTTTCCGCAAAAGCGAGAGTCCCCAAAAGGTAAAAAACACGCTGACTTTTGCCCCGGAAGCCGCAAGACCATTCGCCAGAATCATCGCCGCCAGCCCCTTATCTAAATCGTTACTGAAAACTACCATAGAAACTTCATGATTAAGTTTAGTTATCGTCAATTCAGTTTTCTCTGACGGATTTTTGGTAATAAAGGCCTCAACTTGATTATTCTCATTTTTGAGTTCAGAAATCAAAAAGTTCCTACCTTTTGCCCAATTTACAAGGTCATTCTCAAATGTTGCAGGCGCAAGTAAGTGCAAAGTAGCTCCATCGGCAAGTTTATCCATTGCCGCTTTGAGTTTAATAATCGGCCCCGGGCATGCCAATGCACGAACATCAAGCATTTCCACATTTGCCTCAACAGTAATTTTTTTATCTGTCGCAGCAGTATTGTTTTCGGTAACAGTTTTCATAATCTTCAACTCCTCGGGATAAAAAAGTTTCCAGGTAAGCCACCCCCCTGACAAATTCGCCGCCTTGAAGCCATGCTGCTTCAAAATCCGTTCTGCTAAATAGCCGCGCAAACCGACTTGACAACAGCAGATAATTCGTTTATTTTTATCAAGTTTATCCAAATTTTTCCGCAATTCACCAAGCGGAATATTAATAGAATTTTCAATTGCTCCAAGTTCAGTTTCTGCCTTTTCACGCACATCAATCACCACAGCATCGGCATCTATCGAATCAGGATAAACGACATCAGACAAGCCGCTTAAAATATTATCGGCAACAAAACCTGCAAAATTGATAGGATCTTTGGCAGAGTTAAAGGGCGGAGCATAAGCAAGTTCCAATTCTCCAAGTTCCGATACTTTCAAATTTCCTCTCATTGCCTGCGCAATTGAATTAATCCGCTTGTCAACTCCCTCTCCTCCGACAATTTGAGCGCCATAAATGGCACCGTCATCTCCGAAAATCAACTTCAAGTGCAAGCGTGCCGCCCCGGGATAATATGAAGCATGAGAAGCAGGGTGCAAATAAAGTTTTTTATATGGGATATTCAAATCTTGTAACTTGCTCTCGGTGAAACCGACGGAGGCAGCATGGAGCGTCCCCAACTTAACCACACTTGCGCCGAAACTCCCCCGATAAACGGAATTTTTTCCGGCAATATTATCCGCCACAATTCTTCCCTGTTTATTGGCAGGACCCGCCAGCGGAATAGCAATTCTGCCGCCGAAAATCGGCTCAAAAACTTCCACACAATCCCCCGCGGCATAGATATTTTCATCAGAAGTCTGCAATGCAGAATTGACAATAATATGTCCTCTCTCTCCACAAGTTAAACCACACTCTTTTGCCAATACACTATTAGGCTTAACCCCGATTGCATTAATTACTAAATCTGTTTCAATTTTTTCGCCGTTATCAAGTTCAATCACAACGGAATTGTCTTTTTCTAGATAATTTTTTACCGTACAATTGAAACGGCAGTTTATTTGAAGTCTGTCAAGTTCCTGCGCAAGCGGAGTTGCCATCTCTCGGTCAATTGTGGGCAAAACATGGTCGCCACGCTGAATAATTGTCAAGTCAAGTCCAAGTTTTCGCAAATTCTCTGCCGCTTCAAGCCCAATGAACCCGGCACCGACCACAACGGCTTTTTCAGCCGCAGGGAGCTGGGCAAGAATCTGCTCCATATCATGAAAAGTCCAGAGGTTAAAAACTCTTTTTACATCATTATTGCCCCCGATTGGAGTTGCTCCGGTGGCAATTACCAATTTATCGTAAGATTCCTCATAAATTTTTTCATTATTTTTAATCGTAAGAGTTTTTTGTTCCCGATTAATTTTAATTACTTCATTTTCAGTTCTAACATCAATATTGAACCACGCTGCGAATTGAGCCGGCGGCATTATCAGGAGAGAACTTTTATCTTTAATTACACCGCCCAAGTGATAAGGTAGTCCGCAATTGGCATAGGAGATAAATTTACCTTTTTCGAGCAAAATAATCTCCATATCCTCTGCTAATCTTCGCAAACGGGCAGCAGCACTCGCTCCTGCGGCTACTCCGCCGATAATAATTGTTTTCATGAAAAAAAATCCCCCCTATTCTCTTACAGTTTTTTAACTATAATTTCCTATAACAATATACTCCAATATTGCAAAAAGTCAAAATCAAATTCATAGTTATTCGGCAATGTTTTTTGCCTGTCGGCAACTAAAACTCTCTGCAACAATAAAAACCAAAACAATATACAATCCAACTTTTTTCATCAACCGGGCAAACTCTATGGAATATCTGTATTTTTTATTCAAAAAAAACTTGATATTTTGAATTAATAGTGTAAATTATCCCTATGAGGAGTTTTTGTATCGATTTTATCGATAAAAATTAACTATTAAACTAAACAATTTAAAGGATATTTGGAATATATGGAACAATTTTTGAATTTTTTAAGCATGGCAGGCTCATTTCTTTTTATGGTAATATTTTTCGGGGCGTGTGTATTTTTTCACGAACTCGGACACTTTTTAGCAGGCAAGTGGCGCGGACTGCACATCGATGCATTCAGTATCGGCTTCATCAAAGCGTGGGGCAAAAAAATCAATGGTATCGACTACCGTATAGGTTATCTACCTCTGGGCGGCTATGTGGAACTTCCGCAAGTTGATTCAAGTCAAGACGAAATCAAAGCCGCCGACGGCACGATTCTGCCGAGAGCCAAAGCCTTTGACCGCTTGGTAACTGCCTTTGCCGGACCTTTTTTCAATATTCTTTTCGGGTTAATTTTAGGCTGTTTTGTCTGGTACTTCGGAGTGCCGCAGGATAGCCCGAAAGTTCGTGAATTTGCAGTCAGCAATGTGGAAGTCAACTCTCCTGAATACAATGCCGGCTTACGCGAGGGCGACATCATCATAAGTTTGAACGGCAAAAAATTCCAATCAACTTGGGCAGAGTTTGCCAAAGACATTCTTTTAACCGTCGGCGAAGTGACTTTGGAAGTCAAACGCGGCGATGAAATTAAAACTATTACTTACGCCCCCAAAGTCAATCCCAATGCACCCGGCAACTTAAAATACGAGCAGATTGCTTACCCATTTTTTGAGGTAAATCTTCCGATTGAAATTTTCCCGATAAAAGGCTCTTCTGCCGAAAAAGCCGGTCTTAAAGCAAAAGATTTGCTGATTTCTGTTGAAGGCAAAAAATTTAATAATTACAGTGACTTTTTCTTCTATATTGCTACTTGCGGCAAAGAAAAATTAAACTTTACCGTCAACCGTAACGGAGAAATTAAAAATATTCAAGTGCCATATAATCATATTACTGACACAAGACACATGATGGGCTTTACCTATTCCAACAAGGGAGAAGCTGTTATTTTGTCATTAATTGCAGATCAGCCGGCAGAGAAAGCAGGCTTGAAAGTTGGCGATATTATTATCAAACACAACGACACCCCTATTCCTGACTGCAAAGCTTTCCAAGATGAATTGGTCAAAGATGCGAAATCTCCCCGTAAATTCACAATCAAGCGCGCCGAAGAAATTTTGTAAATTCAAGTTACTCCAGTTGAAACAAATATTTATGCTTGGGGAATCAGTATCAACTTAATTGATCACCCCACCCCGTTCCAGCAGCTTGCAGACACTTGGGATATGAGTATCAAAGGCATGCAGAATCTGGTCATCTCTATCGGTAAAGCACTCCATTTAACTGACACCCAGAGTTCTGTTAAATTACGCCACATGTCAGGGCCACTGGGAATTGCCGACACTTTGTACAATGCAGTTTACAAGTCATCATTTATGACCGGACTTTACTTTGTAGTAGTAATTTCCTTTGCATTGGCGATTTTCAATCTCCTGCCCTTGCCGGTACTTGACGGCGGACACATTCTTTTCGCTTTGATTGAGATAATTTTCCGCAAACCGATTCCGAGTAAAGTCATCCGTATACTCTCTACAATTTTCGTGGTACTGCTGATTGCCCTGATGGTATGTGTAAGTTTCTGGGACATTATGAGACTTGCTCCGAATAAGTGGAGAGAAAAGGTCAATTCGAGTTTGGATAATTCCGCCAATACAACTATGGTTGAAACAAGTGAAAGCAGTGAAAAATGAGCAGAGTAATCAAACTTGGCAATCTTTTAATCGGCAGCAATAACCCCGTTACAATCCAATCAATGCTCAATACCGACACTCGTGATATTGAGAAATCACTGGCACAATTGCATAGTTTAGCCGATGAGGGATGCGAAATTATCCGCTTGGCAGTGCCTGATATGGAAGCTGCCGAAGCATTGGCAACTATTGTCAAAAATTCTCCGATTCCGGTCATTGCCGACATCCACTTTGACTACAAACTGGCAGTTCAGTCAATTAAAAGCGGTGTTGCCGGAATCCGACTCAACCCCGGAAATTTAAGCAATCGTGATGAAGTGAAACTCATTGCCGACTTGGCTAATGAAAATAATATTGCAATCAGAGTCGGTGCAAATTCGGGAAGCGTAAAAGTTGAACTTCTTGAACAATTAAAAAAGGAATCTCCGAGTTTTGAAGATGCCATGGCAAAGTCTTTGGTTGTCAGTGTATTAGAGCAATGCAAACTTTTGGAGGAGTTCAATTTTCATAATATCAAGGTATCTTTGAAGTCTTCCGATGTGCCGATTACCATTCGGGCGTATCAGAAGTTTGCGGAAATTTCCGACTACCCGCTCCACATCGGTATTACCGAAGCAGGCACGCTCAAAAAAGGCATTATTAAAAGTTCTGTCGGTATCGGTGCATTGCTGCTTAATGGTATCGGTGATACTTTGCGGGTAAGTTTAAGCAGCGACCCGATCGAGGAAGTCAGAACCGCCAAAGCCATTCTCCAAAGTTGCGGACTTAGCTCCGACGGAGTTGAACTTATTTCCTGTCCGACTTGCGGCAGAACTCAAATCGACCTCATCAAACTTGCGACCGAAGTTGAAAACTATCTCGATAAATTACAGCGTGAGAAATTTATCATCAACTTGAAAAAAGTCGCCGTCATGGGCTGCATTGTAAATGGCCCCGGAGAAGCGAGAGAAGCAGACTTGGGAATTGCCGGAGGCAAAGGCAAAGTTGCAATTTTTGAGAAAGGCAAAGTCATCGGATCTTTTAACGAAAGTGAAGGCTTGGAGAAATTCAAAGAGATGATTTTAATAAATTCCGTAAAAAAATAAAACTTACTATCCCCAAAACCACAAAAAAGGAGATTTTTATGAAAAATTATCGTTTTACTCTCATCGAATTACTGGTTGTTATCGCTATCATCGCAATTTTGGCAGGCATGTTGCTCCCAGCTCTCAACAAAGCTCGTGCAACCGCAAGAGGCATTAAATGCGTAAGCAATCTAAAACAGATCCTGCTCACTACTGCCATGTATGCAGACTCCTACAATAGTTATCCGCTTCCGACCATGGATATTCCATGGGATGATGACGGCGGGTATGAGGGCTGGATCAATCAATTGCGCATGGTCGAACAAGTTCCGAAAGCAATTTTCAAGTGCCCGGCAGAGGCTTCTCGCGATTTTTCTTACTCAATTAATACACACGAGCCTTTTAAACGCAAAAATGCTCATGCTACTTGGAATTATCCCGCTATTGCGAGAGCGAAAAGCGCAACCAAACTGATTCTTTTTGAAGAAAGTCCCTTTACCCTTTTCAGTGACGGCGACTGCGACCAGGATAATTACACCCAGAATACCTGCCCCGAAGTTGACGGTTCTGAAACCAGACACAATGGTATCACTGTCGCTTACGCTGACGGACACGCAGAAAGACACAAAAAATACTCTGTCGATGACATGACCTATTATTCTGATAGAGATTCCCTCTATTTAGGCGATAGTTGGAGTGCCTCTGCTTCAACTGTAACAGACAAAAGTCATTAAAAATTTTGAGATGTTACTATGTTGAGAAAAATTTGTTTTATCTTATTGGCAATACTCTTTTTTGCCGTACCTGCTTTGTATAGTCCGGCAAAAGATTTTGCGCCGGGCTTGGCGGTACTTTTTGGAATTATCTTCTCAATTGCATGGGGCAATCCATTCAGCCGTTACACCTCCAAAATCACTTCACACCTCCTCGGTGCAACAATTGTCGGCATGGGATTCGGCATGAATTTGACTGAGGTTTTAAAGGCCGGCGGAAACGGATTTTTATATACCTTAATCGGCATTACCTTGGGGTTAGGAGTTGGAATTGCACTCGGCAAGCGTTTAAAAGTTTCTAAAAACGCCGCCTGTCTGGTCAGTGTCGGCACCTCAATTTGCGGCGGCAGTGCCATTGCCGCAGCCGCACCGGTTTTGAAAGCAGAAGCTCATGATGTAGCAATTGCTTCTGCAACAGTTTTTGCCTTGAATGCAATTGCTCTCTGGATTTTTCCGATTATCGGCGAAAATTTAGGTTTCAATCAAGTTGAGTTCGGTTATTTTGCGGCATTGGGGATACACGATACAAGTTCAGTTGTCGGAGCATCTATGGCTTACGGAGAAGAAGCACTTGAAGTAGGGACGACCGTCAAACTTGCCCGTTCTTTGTGGATTGTACCTGTAACACTATTTTTAAGTTTCTTTATTACAGAAAAAGACAACTCATCTTCTAACAAATTCAAGGTCAAAATTCCCTGGTTTATCCCATGTTTTATCATCGCGGCGGCATTTGTAACTTATCTCCCCAAGGCGCTTCCTGCTGCTGAAACTTATGTAAATTGCTGTGGAAGTTTCCTGAAAAATATCTCAAAATACCTGATGATTGTAACGCTATTCCTTATCGGAGCAAATTTAAGCAGAGAAAAATTAAAAGAACTCGGGGTTCGTCCGGTGCTTTTAGGGGTTATTCTCTGGGGGATACTGGCAACTCTCTGGTGTTGTGCGATACACTTCGAATGGATCAACTGCGTAAGATAATTTTAAAACATAATCAATTTCAATGTAACGGTAAAAGCATTGCCGCGCTCTTGGACTTTGAAAAACTTATCAACTTTGCCGAATCCGTACTTGTTGCCGATTTTGACAAAAAACATTATCGTGTCGTTTGCTCCGGCAACTACCGCTTCGAGCGGAATTTCAGTTATATTGTAGCCTTCTTGCGGGATACTGGCGATACTCGCCAACTCTTCTGGCGCAACTATAATAAAACCATCACCTTCGCCATTAGAGTTTAATTTCAACGCAACATTCTGCGGAATAAGAAAATCATATTTTTTGTGATTACTTTTAAGGAACTTTCCTTGCGGATTTTTAGCAAAATCAATAAACAAATAACTCTTATTTTTAGTATTTGCGCTATAAGTTGTGATATTTTTCGGCAATTCAATAAGTTGGTCTGACGGAGCTGCTTTAATTTTCAAGGTATGCGTTTTGCCGTTTTTTTCAAACTTCGACAAATCAAAATAGTCAGGTGCATAAGAAACATTAGAATTATCTCCCTTATAACTGCCATCTGTATTGTCAACATCAAAAATAATTACATTATCCCGATTGGGAGGATAACGCACCTGCCGTTTTCCCTCAATTTTAGCCTCGGTTCGATGATTTTTTTTATAATTTTTCTCGGCATGAACTTCGGGAACAAGGGCAATCCCCAAAAGACAAATTAATAGAATATACAAAATCTTCGTCATTTTTCCAACACATTCTGTATCGCAATTGAAGTTATAAGCCATTCTCCATCAATTTTTTCTAACTTCGCCGAAGCGAAACGCACCTCTTCGATATAATCTCCGCCACGGCTTCTCGCTCGAAATTCCCCGGTAAAATCCGCCTGCGCATGAGCTTCGTCAATCATAAAAACGCTAATATCCGATGCCCGCAAACTCGAACTGTACAAATACATATTAGCATGGTTGATCATATTAACCAATTCCAGATTGGAAAAAATTCCGTCAAATTGACCGATTCCGATTCTGAACTCACATTTTGCCCCGAAAACTTTCTGCAAAGATTGGTACTTGATAATGGTAGTTGTCGTTTTTTCATTCTCATTTTTGCTCGCAAGTCTGGCAAGTTCAGTAAGCTGAAACTTGATTTTTTCGACCTCATTATCCCGCAGAAAATAGAACGCCGCAACTCCGATTAAAATAGTTGCAGCCACGCCGATAACTATCTTTTTTACCATAATACACCTCCGACAACTCTGGAAATTGCCACCTGACCGAATTGGTGCTGATTAATCGGCATAGTACGATTATCGCCGACAACATAAACATGTCCTGCTTGAACAACTCTCGGGGGTAAATCCCAATCGCATTTGTTATCTTTTATATAAGGCTCCTGCTGCGCTATGTCATTCACATACAAAACGCCTTTGCGGAATTCCACAACATCTCCCGACAAAGCCACTACCCGCTTCAAAAAAAACTTTTTATCAACATAGCGGATAACCACCACATCACCGACTTTTATCGGATTAAACTTATATTTAAGTTTGGTACAGAAATTAAATCCTACGGCACTGTATGTCGGCTCCATACTTTTCCCATTAATAAAAGCAGGCATCAAAATAAATCCGAAAAGCACCGACAGCAAAACTACGGTTATTCCCATACGGATAAAGAAAACCTTATTCATTTTAGGAAAAAAGAATTTTTTCAACCATTCCATAAATTCAATCCGCTCTCACAAAAAACAAAAGGCTCAAACAGATTTAACTATTTGAGCCTCAACGCTTTATTATTCTATTTCTAAACCATCACTATCAAGGTCTTGAATCATCTCGGCAGTGTCGCCTTTATTTGCTTCTGCATCGCCGCCCAAAGTATTGGTCACTCCTGCGATCATCTCACGAAGTCTATCGCTGAATGCGGTCAAAACCAACAACGCCGCCAAAGCAATTACCACAATCAAAATTACATATTCTACCACTGCCTGTCCTTTTTCTGAACGAAGACAACTCTTTTTCTTTGCTGATTTTAATTTCATAATAAAGTCCTCCGATAATAGTTACTCTCTAAATTATAACACCATTTTTGCAAAATACAAGATATAAAAACAAAATTTTTCCAAAATTTTATGGATAATCGACACTGATGAAGCGTACCATCATATCCCCATAGTTGCCGAATACTCCGAAAAGTGTCAACAGAAGTAGCGCAATAAATGCACAAATCAGCAACATAATTGCATACTCAACTAAAACTTGCCCCTTGGAAGCAATAAATTTTTCAGTTGTTCCCTGCTGCATAAATCCTTTCCGCAATCATCAATTGCCGTAAGCTGCAATTCCCGCTAATTTCTCTGTGCGACAATTTCATTATTTTCATCTAAAACGATTACTCTCGGCTTGTGGGTCAAGCATTCTTCTTCCGAAAGAACCGAAAAAGCCATAATCGTAATAGTATCACCTGCTTTGCCCTTGTGAGCTGCTGGACCATTCAAGCAGAAGCGTTTAGAACCGGGCGCACCGGGGATTGCATAAGTTTCCAAGCGTTCGCCATTACTTTTGTTCACAACCAAAATTTTTTCATAAGGAAGAATTCTTGCTTTTTCCAGAAGTTCCGCATCAATTTCCAAACTTCCCTCATAATCAAGTTCGGCATGAGTTACTCTGGCGGTATGAATTTTTCCACTTAATAATATCTTTTGCATTTTAATACCTTCATTGACTTATAAAAAGTTACATAGTATAATGTACCACAAAAACCGCAATTTTTCAAGTTTTTTCACTCACAAATATGTAATATTTATCAAAAAAACAATTTTATACTTGAAAAAATCACAAACTTGATATATCTTATCAAAAACATTTAAATTTTTACTTGAGGGTTGCTATGCAAAAAATTATTATAAAGAAAGGTCGTGAGAAGTCACTCCAAATGCGTCACCAGTGGCTTTTTTCCGGCAGTATCGAACGAGTTATTCCTGATGCGTCAGATCCTGATGCTCGTGCTGAATTATGGGAAATTGTCGATTATCAGGGGAACTTCCTTGCTTACGGTTCATATAATCCGAACTCAAAAATCGCCGCCAGAATCTGGTCATTTGACATTGATGAAGATGTTTTCTCCAATGAATTTTTCTATGAGAGAATCGAAAAAGCGTTGAACTTACGCTCGACTATGGGTTTTGCCTGTCAAGAAAGTGTCGGTTTCCGCCTGATTAATTCCGAGGGTGATTTCCTCCCCGGTATTATTGCCGATTTTTATGATGATGTAGCAGTAGTACAATTTTTAACCAAATCTGCCGATTGCTACAAGCAGATTATCAGCGAAATACTTTTGGAAAAAACCGGAGCAATCGGTGTCTATGAGCGGAGCGATGCTTCAGTACGGGCAATGGAGAATTTGCCACCTGCCGAAGGTCTTCTGGCAGGGAAAATGCCTGAACGCCAATTAATTATAAATGAAAACGGTGCGAAATTCCATATTGATATAGTAAACGGACACAAAAGCGGCTTCTATCTCGACCAGGCAGAATCCCGCAAAATTATCAGTGAATTTTCAGCAGCCAGAACTGTCCTCAACTGCTTTTCTTACACCGGCGGATTCGGTGTTGCCGCACTCTGCGGCGGAGCGAAAACCGTAGTTAATGTCGATAGTTCCAAAGCGGTTTTGGAGATTGCAGAGAAAAACATGCAGCTTAATAACTTCTCTCCCGACTGCTACGAAAATATCTGCGGTGATGTTTTCAGTCTGCTCCGCAAATTCCG
>JAZRSP010000312.1:0-10909 GCA_045651565.1 Victivallaceae bacterium
CTAGGCCTCTAGACGATAGGGACGCAACTCGTTTGTTGTCTTATAATATAGCACCAAAAATAAAAAAATCAATCTCTGATTTGAAAAAAATTGAAAAATATTGCCAACAAAATATGTTTTTAAGGAAATAAGGCATAAAAAAACCGGTCAAACTGACCGGTTATAGGAATATTTTAATTTAAAAATCTTTGTCAGAGATGACAATAGAGTAAATTTTGTAATCGGTTGTAATGTAATTATAAACGACAATGATATTGGCTTTTTTGATAAATTCTGCATCGGGAGTGCCTCTCAAAGTTTTTAAAATTTCTTTTTTACCTGCTGCAATATCAAAATTACCGCTTTTTACCGGCAATGGCATGTCAAAGAAAATAATGCGATTTTTTTCATTTTTACGCATAGTGCAGCCTTCCGGAAGGTTTTCTGAATTTGCTTCGTAAAAAGTGTTGAACCAAGTGTCTTTAATGTCTGCGGCTGAAAGCATAACGCAACTCATCAAAATTGCAAAACCAAACATAATTTTTTTCATAATTAATTCCTTTGTTCTATGTTGTTGTTTTAGTCGGTGTAATCATAATGTATGTCGATAATTTAGTTTTGTCAAGCAAAATATAAGGAAAAAATCTATTTTTTCCGAAAAATAGAGGATATATGTGAAAAAAATCGCATTTTTTTCGTATTGAGATTGCAAATTTTTTTTTCGGGGTTATATTATCATTATATATATTGTATAGGTTAATTCCAAAATTTCAATTAATAATAAGGAGTGAAAAATGGAAATTATTCATGATGACGCTGTGGATATGAGCGTTTTAAAAGGTAAAACCATTGCTATTATTGGCTTTGGTGCGCAGGGAAAAGCTCAGGCTTTGTGCTTGAGAGATTCAGGTTTGAATGTAATTGTCGGTGTCCGTCCGGGCAAATCTTTTGACAGTGCAGTTCAGGAAGGCTTCAAAGCTATGTCTGTTGCTGACGCTTCTAAAGAAGCTGACATCATCCACATCCTTCTTCCCGATGAAATGCATGGTCCGGTTTTCAAAGCTGAAATCGAACCCAATTTGGTAGCAGGCAAAACTCTTTGCTGCTCACATGGTTTCGCACACGTTTTCGGTGAAATCGTTGCTCCGAAAGATGTTGACGTAATCATGGTTGCTCCGAAAAGCCCCGGTACCGAAGTTCGCAAACGCTTCGTAGAGGGATTCGGTGTTCCCGGACTCGTTGCTGTCCGTCAGAACTTCTCTGGCAAAGCTCGTGAAGTTGTTCTCGCTTTGGCAAAGGCAGAAGGCTTGACCCGTGCAGGCGTTCTCGAATGCACCATGGAACAGGAAACCTATGAAGACCTCTTCGGCGAACAGAACGTTCTCTGCGGCGGTTTGGTTGACTTGATGAAATATGGTTTCGAAGTTTTGGTCGAAGCCGGATATCCCCCGGAAATGGCTTACTTCGAATGCGTACACGAAGCAAAACTTATCGTTGACCTCATCTATGAAGGCGGTATCCAGAAGATGAATGCTGTTATCTCTAACACCGCTGAATGGGGTGAATATGACAATGGTCCGTGGATTCTCCCCGCAGATGTTAAGGAAAGAATGAAAGAATCTCTCCGTCGCATCGAATCTGGCGAATTTGCGAAAAAATGGATTGCAGAAGCTCGTAGCGGTTATCCTGTGCTTACTGCTAAGCGTGAAGCTTTGGGCGAACACACTGTTGAAATCGTCGGCAAACGCATCCGCAGTCTTTTCGAAAAGAAGTAATTCTTTCCAATTCGAAGCAAATAAAAACTCCTCAAATTTAATTTTGAGGAGTTTTTTTATTTGGAGATATTCTATCTCCCTCCAAATTTTTTATGCTATGAATTAGCGTAAAGATCCTGCAAGAGTTTAATTTAGGAATTCTGCTCCTTAATTTTTTTAAGTTTTCCGCTAAGCCGTACAGAACAAAAATCCGGACCGCACATTGTACAATATTCTGTACCGTGCAAAGAAGTTTGTCCGCTTGATTTTACTGCTTCGCTTCGCAACTTTCTTGCTTCATCTCCGTCAAGTGCCAGTTCAAACTGTTGCTCCCAGTCAAAAATTGCCCTCGCCTCTGAAATTGCATCATCACACTTTCGAGCAGAATTTTTATGCAAAGCGACATCGGCAGCGTGGGCAGCAATTTTGAATGCCACTACGCCCCGTCTGACATCATCAAGTTCAGGCAATCCCAAATGTTCCTTGGGTGTAACATAGCAAAGCATTGACGCTCCGTAATACGCTCCCATCATGCCGCCCATTGCCCCAACTAAATGGTCGTAACCGGGAGCGCAATCGATTACTAGCGGCCCCAAAATATAAAAAGGTGCATCATCACAAATTTTTTGCTCTCTCTCCATATTTTCTTTGATCTGATCCAATGGCACATGTCCCGGACCCTCAACCATAGATTGCACCCCATTGGAGCGGCAACGCCTGACTAATTCACCCAGAGTATCAAGTTCTGCAAACTGTGCTTCATCGGAAGCATCTGCCAGACAGCCGGGCCGTAATCCGTCACCCAATGACAAAGTTACATCGTATTTTCTGCAAATTTCCAAAATTTCATCGAAGCACTCATAAAAGGGATTTTCCTGCTTTTTTTCACTCATCCATGCTGCAAGCAAAGCTCCGCCGCGACTTACAATACCGAGTTTTCTTTTGAGGGCTAACGGCACATGTTTCCGTAATAATCCGGCATGGACAGTCATGTAATCTACCCCATGCTCCGCCTGTTCGGCAATAACTTTCAGTATCTTTTCTGGCGAAAAATCACTTCCGCCGTAACGGGCGACAAGTTCATAAATCGGCACTGTTCCAAGCGGAATTGAACATCGTTCAAGCAAATTTTTTCTTATCAATCCGATATTCTCGCCCGTACTTAAATCCATTACCGTATCGGCTCCGTATTTAATGGCAACTTCCAACTTCTTATATTCCTCTCCCGGGCAGCTTGACAGAGTAGAATTGCCGATATTTGCATTAATTTTGGTCTTCAAAATTCTGCCGATCCCGCAGGGAATTAAAGATTTGTGGTTGATGTTTGCCGGGATGACGATTTTCCCACTCGCAACGCCGTCTGAAATTACTTGTGCATCGATTTGCTCAAATTCTGCAACTTGCCTCATCTCCGCAGTTACAATACCGAGTTTTGCAGCTTCCAATTGTGTCATACTCACTCCTTTTTCTGGTTTTGGATTCGGACACACCACAAAAGAAGCTCGAAATTGCACCTTCCCTGCATAAAATTGATTGCTCCCTACGTCGGCATTATCCGAATCAGGTTTATAGGGTCGGAACTAAAAAAATGCAAGTTCCCTCTCAGCCCGTTCACGGGCTCCCCTGCTAATTGACAACTTAAATATACAGTTTTAATTGATAATTTCAAGTAAAAAAATATAAATTTTTCAAATAAAAATCCATTATCTGATTTTTCAAAATAGATTTTCTAAAAACTCATAAAAAAGCATTTTTTTACTTTCTGCCATTGAAAAATATGAAATATCGTACTCTTTAATAAGTGGGGCAGGGTATGCTTCAAGTCGTATTTAACCCTTGCAAATCGGCAAACTGCCCCGAAAAAGACTATTAAAATTCCAGCTGAAAAAGATAACAAAATCTCGATAGCCGTTTGAATTTATTCTTAAATTTTCCGTGTGTTAGTTGTTTTGAATAGCGTTGCGTTTATCCAGTTCAGCTCGAATCTCGTTGCAGCGTTTTTTACTCAAAGGATAGAAACAGAAGAGGATTATGCCCAAAATAAAACCGATAACCGGAATAATGATATAGGCATTTCTCATATTGGTTAAAACCTGTTCGGATAATCCTTCGCTTGATTTCGCCACTTCCGCATCGAATCCGCAGAGTTTCAGAAAAACACCGCTCAAAACCGCACACAAAGCACCTGACGCTTTTTGGATAAATCCACGGAAAGAACTGATAATACCTTCGCCACGATGGCCTGATCGTAATTCCTCATAATCGCAGATGTCTGAACTCATAGAGTCAAGCATCAACCAGCAACCCTGCAAAGCGAGAGAGTAGAATCCTAAACTTATTAATTGCAAGTAAGGATACTTCGGGGTCAAGGTAATAAAGTATGACAAGTTACCCAATGTACAGATTACCATGCCGATTATAAAGCCCTCTCTTTTGCCCAAAATAGTTGAAATTTTGCCGATAAGAAGTAAACTTACGATACTGATTACGGAATATAAACTTCCAATATAGAAGAAAATTTTTCCATTAAGTTCAGCATCGCCGCGGCAGACATAATATAAATTCAATAAACCTGAAACACTTCCTGTCGCACTGCAGCAGGTTAAAACAATAAAAAATCCTGCAATCAAAATCAAGTATGGCCCATTAGTTAAAATACCTGCCAAGGCTTTAAAAATATTAATTTTTTCATGTTGAGAATTTTTCGGGTTTTCTTTACATACTATTGCCGGAATCATTCCGAGAATCAAAATGAAAAGTCCCGCCACAATTGACATGGTAACTGCCCCTGTGCGAATATTGGGGAATAAGGACTGTTTGACGCTCAAAGTATATGCCAGAGGCGAAAGAGTCTGCCCGACTAAACCGAAGTACATACGCCATGACAAAACTTTGGTTCTTTCATCGTAATCATCACTCAATTCATAACCCAATGCAGTATAAGGCACTACAAAAAGCGTATAAACTGCCGCATAAAGACACCCTAAAATACTGACATACAGAAATGGAATATTGCTGTACCACGGATTTTTGACCGTTTCCAGCATCGGCGGCAGCCAGTATAGAGGCAAAAGCACTGCACAACCGATTGCACCTACTGCAATCAAGGGCTTTCTTCTGCCCCAGCGTGAACGGAAATTATCCGACCAGTTGCCGATGATTGGATCGGTAATTGCGTCAAAAATTCTCGGAATTGCCAACGAAATTCCTGCTAAAATTGGATCCATATAAAAATAATCCACATAGAGATAGAGGAAAAGACTATTGACAATTACAAATGTATATCCGTCAGCCCAACCGCCGATACCCCATGCTATTCGCTCTTTCAGAGATACTTTATTAAAGTTGTTTGTTTGTGAGTTCATAATTTACCTTTTTATTTATTCGGATTGTAGAGTCCGAAGTTTTTGCCGTTACTGAAAATAATCAAATCCGGATATTCCCAACTTCTGAAATAGGGGATATTGCGTTGTTTGAGCATTTTTTCAACTCTGATGCCTCGTTGGTCGCGAGCAAGCCATTCGGGTTGAGTTGCAACTGCAATAGTGGCATTTGCCCGATCAATCATCTCATCGCTATTGCTTCCTGCACCGCCGTGATGAGCCATTTTCAAGACATCGCACTTCATATCGACATTGTTTTTGAAGAGGATTTTCTCCTGCGCCCAACTCAAATCTCCGGTAAAAAGCATTGTAAAATCCTGATATTTCAAATTGAATACCAATGATTGACCATTGTGGTCGCCGATTTTGTATTCCTTATAAGGCGTTGCGCCACCGATAACTTCGGCGGTAACATCGGCTCCGAAAGTCAATTTATCGCCTGATTTTACTTGAATCCAAGGAATATTGCGTTGTTCAGCCATTTTTTTCAATGAACGGTAAATTTTTAAGCTGTTTGCTTCACCTGGGACGATTTCATTTTCAGCGGGGAAAGTGCAGATGATTTTGCCAATTTCAAAAGCGGGGTCGGCAAGGAGGGTTAATGCTCCGCCGGAGTGGTCGCTATGGAAATGACTGATAATAAGCTGGTCGATTTTTTTGATATTACGCTTTTCGAGTGCTTTAATCAAAACGCTTTTGCCGGTATTGATTACCCCGGTATCGACCAAAGAAATTGTCTTGTCGGGAGCAATAATGATATAAATATCACCAATTTCTCTCGGATTATCAATCTGATGAATTTCCAAAGCGTTTTCAGGAAGAGTTTTCGACCAAGAAATAAACTCTGCACCATAGAGAGCGATAATTAAACAATTAATTAAAATAATAGACATTAATTTTTTCATTTTTCCACCTTATCCCAGATAAAAAATCCGAATTTTTGAACTTGATAGTAAGCACCTGTATAAATTGGCGACCAAGCATAACTTTTTCGTGGTAGCCCCTTAACTGCATGGTTGCGATAGACATTGGCGAGGAACGGTTTTTGCGGGATTTTGTCGAATCCCAAATCGCTCCATGGAATAGAAAGAGTTATTTGCCATGCTCCTTCTAATTCAGCGAAATCTACTTTGGCATTTTCTGCATTCCAGGATACATCACAAGAACCGACTTTTTCATGCCGAGCATCCCAAAGTGACCCTCTGGAGTTTACAATAAACTGCCAACCATCATTGGCTTTTTCCGGATTCGGTACTAAAAATATTTCAAAACCGTCTTCTGCCCACATTGAAGCGTAATCGCGAGGACGGACTTGTGAAATTTTTTTGCTTTTATCCGCAGGCTCATCAGCAACCAGAGTTAAAATCAGATATTGCTCATTAGATTTTAATTCCAGAGTTGTTTTAAGGTCAGACTTGTCTCCATAGAGAGAGGAAAATTCACTTTTTTGAGAATTATTCGCATAGGCTCTTTTGATATTTTTATCGACATCATTGAGTAAGTTTTGTCGATATTCTGCAAAAATCAGCAACTCATTTTGGACTGCTTTTTGTGCTTGAAGTGTATCCGCAATGATCATTGCCTGATTGAGACATTTTTCAAGTTCATCGAGGAAGCCGTCACGACAAATTTCCATTGCTGTCGGATAAGAAGGTGTGCCGATGGCACTTGTTGCTCCTGCACTGAAAATCTGTCGTTCCAGAATACGGAAATATTGTTCCATGGCACTGCTTGCTTTACCGAAAGTTTTTTCGATGAAAAGTTTTCTTTCTTTTTTACGGTCAAAATTTTCTTGTGAAAAAATTTTTTGCGCCGCATACAGATTCCATTTGGCGACATAACTTGAATCATTATTGCAGACGAGTAAAACATTCGGATAGTTTTTCAAGTTCAATAATAACAAATCCTGCGGGCAGGGGAGAACTGACTTGAAAACCGAATCAAGAGTAAAAATTAATTCGCTTTTTTTATCAAATTGCCTGTTTTCAATAGTTAAATCGGTCAAAGGGATTGCATTTTTTCCTTGCGGGAGAGTTTTAACTATATTAGAGTTCGACCTGCACCCTGCAAGCAGCAGCAATGCCCCTGAAAGCATTAAAAACTTTCTCATTATAAATATCCCTTTCTGATAAAGTATGAAGCAGTTCCGCTCCAAGCGTGGCAGGCACTATTCATTCTGACATCATTGTAGGGCGAGAAGAACGGCTCATCGGGTCGATATACTTCCCAGAAAGTATCTGCACCGTGTTTAACCATGCCGCCATAGTATTCGGTCAGAAGTTCCATCAAATGCTCTTCATCACTGCAAATTTGCCATGCTTCAAGCAGATAGTGGAACATGTAAGGCGACGAGGGTTTAAGCGCAGTCGGGTCTTTTTTTATTGCCGACAAAGCCTTTTTGCCTTCATCGGGGGTTAAAACTCCTGCAAGAATCATCCAGATTTGCGAAGCATAAGATATTTGTTTGTTTTGTCCTGATTCGACCAATCCGGTTTTATTGTTATAAAATTTCTCTCTTGCAACTTTGCTTAATTCCGCAACTTTATTTTCGAGCGAAGCAATATCTTCAAGTCTGCCGATTTGCTTTGCAAGTTTTATCAATGAGCGATAACCCACAATCGCATGAGCCTGCATCGGTGCTTGACGGTCAAGTTCGAGGTCGTGATCGACAAAAAACCAATCAACATACGGGTCATTTTTTCCGACAAAAAGTCCGTTGTCAAAAAATCTGTCCATGAGTTTAAGCTGGTAATGCGCAAAGTCAAAAAGTTCTTTCCCAATTTCTAAATCTCCGCTCCAACGGCAATGCTCCTCCAAAACTAAACTGAAAAGCATCGCATAATCGTGAGTATGACATCCTTTGCGGGGGAGTGGGTGCTCCATGACACAACCGCTGACTTCGCCGTCATGCTGCAAAGTCCCTGCCAGAAGATAAAGACACCGTTTAACCAAGTCAAAACGCTTGTAAGTAACCTTATTTACCATTGCCTGCAATCTCAAATCTCCCAACCACAAGCGTCTGTCACGCTTCGGACCGTCTTCAAAACAAGTCTGCATGCAGTTGCGCAAAGTTCTGGTGCTTGCCTCATCTATTTTTTGTAAAATCGGTGGTAAAGTTTTATCAGTTTCAAGCAATGAATCTTCTGCACCGCAAGCAATGAAGCGGATATCAGAGAAGTTAATTGACTGCGGAACTCCCAACATATCGAAACGAATATATTTACAGGAGTATCGACGAGGCAAAATCACCTCAGCAGGCAAGTTGTCAATATTGATAATTTCTGTTTGCAGCCATGAACCGTTAAGAGTTCCGTTATAGGGTTTATCTACGGCAATAACTTCCTGCGGCATTTCGCCGAGAGTGATTCTCAAACGGCTGGGCGAGTCGGCATAACCATTAACAGATGATATTTTAAATGCCAATTGTCCGACCAGAGTTTCCGGCAAAGATACAATGAAAGAATCGCCGTTTTTAAATGAATTATTGGCTAAAAACTCATTTAAATTGCTTTTCTTCATAGTGTAAGTTTGCCAAATTGATTTATCCTCACAGGGAGTAATTACCGCATCGGCGGCGACCTCCCAATATTTTAATTGGGGGGTCAGTGCCTTTGCTTTCTCAATAAATTGTTGTTGCTGTTCAATAGAGAACATTATTACTTCTCCTCGGTTACTGCGACGCTGTAAATTACCAAACTGCCTTTGTTTGCTGCATAATTTAAGTAAATATCAGCGGTTGCTTTGTCGGCAACGAAGGTTGCCTCTAAAGTTTTTTGCTGATTTGAAGCAGTTCCGCTTACTTCAATATTGCCTGCATTTTTGCCACCTTTGCTTGAAGCATGACAGAAAACAAGCAATTGCCCGTCGAAGTTGTCTTTGCTACGGTAAGTTACCTGTAATTTGTAGGTTTTACCGGGGGTAAGATTTTGAATTTTCTGGTGAAGCAAACTGTGCATAGAATATTTACCGATATATTTTTTGCTTGCATCGCCCTTAAGTGCAGTAATTGTTGCAGATGGGAGTTTTTTATCCGAAGTAAAGGATACATTTGTCTGTCCGATACGGCGGTGGAAACCCCAGTTATCGCTGCCTTTGAAAGTGCTGTTTTTAACTAAATTTCCTTCGATATCGGTAACTTCTTTGGTTTGAATCGGAACAATCAAAACTTCTGCGAAGTAGAGTTCGCCCTTATTAGCCGCCAAGTTGAGATAGACACTTGCAAAATCTCTTTTCGCAATAAATGATTTTGAAACGGTAGTCCAGCGTAATTTTTTACCGCTTGCATCAATTTGAATATTGGCATCACTTTTGCGTGAAGTTTGAGTGTCTGCATGGCAGAAAATAAGCATTTCACCGTCAAATTTATCATCAGTTCTGAAATTGATAATAAGTTCATATTCCTGACCGATTTTCAATCCGCTTACTTTTTGGTAAAGAAGAGAGTGAACATTGTACTTATTCAAGTAAAGGTTATTTCCGCTTTTGCCGACGGCTCTCATTGCGGCGGCAGGTTTGCCGTCAACTGTTTTTTTAGCAAACTCTGATAAGCCTACACGCTTGTGGAATTGCCACGGAGCAGGGGCAGTCATGGTGAAAGTCGGATCTTTGACCACATTATTTTCGCGATCAATTTTCTCCTCAAATTTAAGGTAACAAGGTTTAGTAATACCACCAACACCAATATTATCAATAACTTTGACAGCAATAATATTTTTGCCGGGTATAGGATCCCAAGGTACTTCAAACGATTCGGCATAACTATTGGGATTGCCTTTGTAGGGATAGGGGCGATCCAAAACTTTTTTGCCGTTTACATAAACTTCTGCTGCTTCATCGGCGGCACCGACAATCAAAACCGGCTGATCGGTGCAGTTTGCCGGAATATCAACAACCAAGCGATACCAGCCGAAGCCGTTGTAACCCTCAAAACCCTGTTCTTCCCAAGTTTTGTCAGTACGGATTTTTACCCATGCTGAATCATCGAAGTCGAGATTGGCAAAACCATTTGCGAAACCCTGTTTGTCGGGGTCGGTTGCAAATTTCCATTCCAAAGGCAGAGCCTTGGTATTTTCATTCAAAGCCGCCATAGCTGCACGGGGCCATTCAGAATTTTCTCTGACATTAGCATAACCTGCATTGTAAGCGAAAGAAAGTTCATTTTCTGCACGGAATTCATCCAATTTACGCAATGCGGCAGCGAGTTCCACATAGTCGCCATTGGTCTTGTATTTCTCAAATGCCCCGGCGACAACTCCGGTCAAGCGAGCGTTTTCCAAACCAATTTGCATAAATTTAACACGGCGTAAAGCTTGTTCATCGCCTGCGGCATTCGCCTCCGCATCTTTCAGAATTTGAGTTAATTCAGCGAAAATTTCGGGAGTGAAAAGTTTGTGGCCGATCAAGTAATAACCGGTCCAGTTTCCGCCCTCTTCACCTGCGGCAAGTGCCTGTTCGCCTGCCATTTGAGAAATTTCTTCGGTGCGGTCGAAATAGCGTTTAATATCACTTGCAGCATTGCCGAAAGCAGAACAATACTCATTCTCAATATCTTCAAAAGTCAAACTTCCGACGGCAGAGTTTTGAAGTCTGGCAATGGTGTACAGTGTCAAACCATTGACCCCGAACATACCGGTAAGAGAGTCATAGTCACTACCAGTTAAATTATTTTTCTCTGCATGAGTGAAAATTTCATGGAACATACGGGCAAAATTAATCGGATAGCAGTGACCGTCCAAGGTAAAATTAGGACGCATTACCAAATCACAACCAGTTGCCGCCCAGCCTGACCACATC
>JAZRSP010000313.1:0-1866 GCA_045651565.1 Victivallaceae bacterium
GGAGTTTAGCATTGGAGTTGGGGTCAGCACCGCCATTTTTAGCGGCAACCATGATTTCCTTTGCCAAAGCCGAGAAGATTTTGCCTTTTTTCTTATCTGCGGCTGCTTTTTGATGTTTAATATTCGCCCATTTACTATGTCCTGCCATAATTTAGTCTCCTTGTTTAATTTATATGGTTATTTTTTAATTTTCATCTGGGGGAAAAGCAATACGTCACGGATTGACTCTGCACCGGTAAGCAAAATGATGAGGCGGTCGATACCGACACCCATACCGCCGGCGGGGGGCATACCGTGTTCGAGAGCGACGAGGAAGTCTTCATCGACTTTATCAGCGACGGTGTCGCCTTCTTCGCGGGTTGCTTCAAACTGTTCCATGAAGCGTTTTCTCTGTTCGATCGGGTCATTAAGTTCGGTGTAAGCCGGAGCAATTTCCTGACCGTTGATACCGAGTTCGAATACATCGACTTTGCTGGGATCGTCCTTGCATGCTTTTGCCAAAGGCAAGAGTTCTGCCGGGAGTTTCATAACAAAGGTCGGCTGAATATTTTTTGGTTCGCAAAGTTTTTCATAAACTTCGTTATCGATTTCGAGGTCGGACATTTCAATTGCGACATTGAGTCCGAGTTCAGTTGCGCGAGCAACTTTGGCTGCTTTGTCGAGAGAGAACCAGTCAGCACCTGCCTGTTCTTCGATCAACTCGTTGTAAGTAGCACGGCGCCAAGGTTTTTCAAGGTTGATTACTTTGCCGTTGCCGTGGTCGATCTGCAAAGTGCCGATAACTTTCATCGCAACGGTAGTAATCATATCTTCGATAAGTTCCATCATGCTCTGGCAATCGCCGTAAGCTTGATAAATTTCCATCATAGTAAATTCCGGATTATGTCTTCTGGACATACCCTCATTACGGAAGTTGCGGTTGAGTTCGTAAACTTTTTCAAAACCGCCGACGAGGAGGCGTTTCAGGTAAAGTTCCGGAGCAATACGCATATACATCGGAGCATTGAGTGCTTCGTAGTAGGTTTTGAAGGGATTTGCGCTTGCACCGCCAGCCAAAGGTTGAAGCATAGGAGTTTCAACTTCGAGGAAGCCTCTTTCCTCCATAAACTTACGGATTTCACGGATAATGGCAATGCGCTGCTTGAAAATGCGGCGGCTGTCATCATTCATAATCAAATCCAAATAACGCTGACGATAACGCTGTTCGACATTGGTTAAACCGTGGAATTTCTCCGGAAGCGGACGGAGAGATTTAGAGAGGAGTTTCACATCCTTGACCTTGACAGAGAGTTCGCCGGTGCGGGTGGTAAATAAGTTACCCTGTACGCCGACAATATCGCCGATGTCAAGTTTCTTGAAAAAGTCGAACTTTTCTTCGCCGAGGGTGTTTTTGCCGACATAAAGCTGGATACGACCGCTGGAATCTTTTAAGTCAGCAAAAATTGATTTTCCCATAAGACGCATCGCAGTTAAACGGCCGGCGACGATTGCTGGCTGCTCTACATCTTCGGGGGCTTCTGGATTGTACTTTGCTCGACAAGCTTCAACCATTTCGACATCGTCAAAGCGTTCACCGAAAGGATCAATACCGTTGTCACGCAATTCTTTCACCTTTGCCAAACGCTGGGCGAAAAGTTCATTCATTGCTTCGTTGTCAATTTCCTGATTGACATTTTCAGAATTTTGATTCAAATTTTCTTCACTCATCTTTAATTTCTTCCTTTAAATATATTAATCTATAAAAAATTTGCATAAAATATAATATAACACATTTTTTTAATCTTGCAAATCGTGAAGTTGGGTGTATAATATAATGATGACAAAAAAAATTGAATTTTTTTGAAAAAAAGGGGTAAAATATGGAAA
>JAZRSP010000314.1:0-3387 GCA_045651565.1 Victivallaceae bacterium
TATATCAGCACAAGGAACTTGTTCCTTGTTCGGGAGTGCAGAGGGCTGAATAAGCCCTTTGCCAAGGCCGTGGCAACTCCCGAAAGCGAAACTTGTTTCGCGACCACCGCCGTCTGCGTAAGCAGACATTGAATCCCTCCACTCAAAATTGCATGTCGTGGATGTTTGTGTTTTTTTTGCCGGTGGCTAACGCCGCCCCCGGCACCCCTGCGCCAGCACTGGTGCTGGACTGGAGTACTTGTGAGTTTGGCAGGTCATGGGCAGTTTGGTGTTTGTAATTGTGGCAAAATATTAAAAGGCATCATCCTGCTTTTTTGCGGAATGATGCTTTTATCTTTTGCCACGGTTTCGCCAACTACGGAGATTTTCGACGCCACTCAAATCTCCTTTTTTTAAGATTGGTGCTTCTATCTTTTGTCAACATGGGAGAGTTGTACAGATATGCATGGGAACTCTGGGAATACTGAGAGTTCTGTGAGTGTGTTGAATGTGATGTCGGACATTTTTATAAAAACCACGAATGCACACGAATTTACACTAATAATAATTTATTGCTTTCTTTTTTGAAAAGGTGAGAGGTGCAGGAGAGAGGGAAAACCAAAACAAGTTTTGATTTGATACTTTGCGATAAGTCGTCTTATAGTTCTATTGCAACTCAACGATTATTTTTTTTAAATCTGCCTGATGGCAGTCTTTCAGCCAAGAAAAAAGTTTTCCCTTTCTCCTGCAAAAAAAAATTGGAATTTAGAGTTTTGCGGCAAGCAAAACTGTAAATTCCTATATTGGTCAAGGGCTGATGCCCTTGCGCGGATGGGGTTTTAGGGGAAACCTGCGAGAGGTTTCCTCTAAAAAAAACTTAAAACTGTTCAAGGAAGCGAACATCGTTTTCATAGAGATAACGAATATCACCGATTCTATAACGGAGCATTGCGAGGCGTTCGATACCTAAACCGAAAGCAAAACCGCTCCAAATTTCCGGGTCGAGCCCGACATTGCGAAGAACATTGGGGTCAACCATACCTGCGCCTGCGATTTCGATGTAGCCGGAATTTTTGCAAACGCTGCAACCTTTGCCGCCGCACATGATACAAGAGAAGTCGTATTCCACGCTCGGTTCTGTAAAGGGGAAGAAGTGCGGACGCAAGCGGATACTAACCTTTTCACCGAAAACTTCCTGTGCGAACTGCTGCAAAACGCTCTTCAAGTCAGCAAGCGAAACATTTTTATCAATATAAAGCCCCTCAATCTGGTGGAAGTTCATTCCATGAGTTGCGTCGGGAGTATCACGACGGAAACAGCGACCGGGAGCAACGATACGAATCGGTGGTTCTTGACTTTCCATAACACGAATCTGCACCGGGCTGGTCTGAGTTCTCAAAAGTCTGCCGTCAGCAAAATAAAAGGTATCGCCCTCATCTCTTGACGGGTGATCTTTTGGAGTATTAAGTGCGTCAAAGTTGTGATAAACATCTTCAACTTCCGGTCCTTCTGCGACGATGAAGCCCATTCTGCGGAAAGTATTAACGCACTCATCAATCATAATTGAGATAGGATGTTTGTGTCCGACTTCCCATTCTCTGCCGTTCAAAGTGACATCCAAAGCATTAGCGGCTTCTTCTTTGACACCGAAAGCATTTTTGGCATTTTCGAGAGCCTCTTCGATTGCCTTACGCGAACTATTGAAAGCAATACCGACATCTTTTTTAAGTTCTTTCGGCACGCTTCCCATTTCTTTGCTCAAAGCCGGGAAAAGGCCATTGCGCCCCAAGAAAGCGATTCTCAATTTTTCAATATTATCCTTGGAACCATCAAGTTTCAATTGAGCTTCCACATCAGCAACTGCCTGCTGTAATTTTTCTAATAATTCACAACTCATTTCAAAAATTCCTTATTTAAATTTTCATACCAGAGGAAAAATCTCCTGCGAAATTTTTCCTCTCGACCTGAAAGGTTAAAAATAAAAACAACCCGAAGTGAAAATTCACATCAGGCTGTTTAAATCTTTGTCAAAAAGAGTTCAAAATCGGGGGCAATCCGAATCGACCGATTATAACGATCTCTCCTCACGCCCCCACGTTTTGATTAAGCCTGGGTTACTTTTTCAACCAAAGCTTTGAATTCTTGCGGTTCATTAACTGCCAAATCAGCGAGAACCTTGCGGTTCAATTCGATATTAGCTTTTTTGATACCGTTCATAAAAGTGCTGTAATTTACACCGAGTTCGCGGCATGCAGCATTGATACGAATGATCCAAAGACCACGATATTGCTGTTTCTTCTGCTTACGACCTTTGTATGAATGTACGCCAGCCTTGTCGACTGCGTCATATACAGTACGGATCTGTTTACTGCTTGCACCATAAAAACCTTTGGCGCGCTCTAATACTCTTTTACGACGTTTTCTAGATGCTACTGCACAAGTTACTCTCATTTTAGTTACTCCTTACCAATTAAAGTCCATAGGGCAAAGCTGCTTTGATACGACGGCTTTCTGCACTTGATACTGCTCCGTCCTGTCTGAGACGGCGTTTACGCTTAGAACTTTTCTTTGTTAAGATGTGTCTAGCACCTGCTTTGTTGTGACGGAACTTTCCGGTTCCGGTCATTTTGAGCCGCTTTGCGGCACATTTTCTGGTTTTTAATTTCGGCATCGTTTGTTTTCCTTTTTGTTTAAAGTTTAACTATTTCGGGAGAAAAGCGGCCGACGCCAGCCAACTTTCTCCTTAGTTCCTACGCTTTAGGAACAAAATTAACTGAAATATTTCTGCCGAGCAACTTCGGAGCGCCATCAGCTTCTCCGTACTGGCTTAATTCAGTTACCACATTCTGCATAAGTTCGAAGGCCAAATTCTGGTGAGCCATTTCGCGCCCACGGAGAGCCAAAGTAACCTTTAGACGGCAGCCTTTTTCCATAAATTCGATACCACGTTTAATTTTGAAATCGTAGTCGTGTTTATCGATAGTGACATGGAATTTGACCTCTTTCACCTTTTGGGCAACATTATTTTTCTTCTGATTCTTCAAATTCTTCTTCTGTTCGTATTGAAGTTTACCGAAGTTCATAATCCGCACAACAGGCGGGTCGGTTTTTTCTGAAACAGCGACCAAGTCAAGTCCTGCTTCCTCTGCCAATTCACGAGCATGCTCAATTGACACCACGCCGAGCTGTTCACCATCTGCACTGATCAATCTGACTTCAGTAGCAGTAAAGGTGCGGTCATTAGGTTTTAATAACTTAGCTATAATAAGCCTCCATTGTTAATTTTTCTTATTTTTTGCCGTCCATAAACAACGACAAATAAACCCTTTAAGTAAAATGCACTTGCTATAATATATAGTGTATATGCAAATTTTCAAATTTTTTTCAAATTTTTTTCGATTTTTTTCA
>JAZRSP010000315.1:0-3273 GCA_045651565.1 Victivallaceae bacterium
AGGCAGGGGCAAGCTGCCACTGGAGCTGTTCGTTCAGCAGAAATGAAAAGTTCTTGCTGTGATCGTCTTTATTGCCCCTTTTGACATTGAAGATCATCCGGCGTACCATTTCCACTACGTCGGCATGGTTCCGGGTCAGAATCCAAGTGAGTTTCAATAGATTTTCGTAATCGAGCGAAGCAAAGCGGTGGGAAGCGTGAAGCAATCCGCAGGCGGTATGGGTGTGAACTTTACCCTTCGGAGTGCGATCAAAACGCTGAACTCCGAAACATCCGCGTCCATCTTTCAGGGGGAAAAGATGAGTTTCCGGCATGGTGATCCCGGCTGCTTTTGCCGCCAGAGAGTAGCGGTGTTCCAACTCTCCGGCACTCTGCGAATCGTGTCTTTCAGAAAACTTGATGATCCACGGAGTAAACCCGTCAGGAATCGTTTTGCTGCCATGAATGATCTTTTTGCGATCACTTGAAACATATGCCACGATCTTGGGACGGGCTCCCCCAGATGAGCCATTGAGTTTCAACAGTTCATCCAGAACAAGGCTCTCTTCGCCCTCAAGAATCCGATCAACTTCGCCAGACAGTGAATCGAGTTCAATATCGCCGTACAAATCAGAATCCTCGGCTGCCGGTTCGTATTCCAATGCGCCCATCGGATTTGCTCCGATGAGTGAAAGCCGGCCAAGAGGCGTTATTTCAGCATAAGATTTGCCCAGCTTTCGGAGTTTGCGGTCAAGAAGCAGACATCCCCAGCCGTCAGGCAAGCTGTCATTAAAGAGTCCGAAAAGTCCATCGAAAACATGGGCTTTTTCTTCAAACACTCCCACTTTCAAAGGCAGTTTGAAAGGCGACAACTCAATGCTGCTATTCAGAAATGCAGGTGCATATTCAAAGAAAATCCGTTGCTTATCCTGATACAGTAGGCCAACTTCCTGACGGCAGCCGTACATATTCAAAAAGACCTTAAGTTTCATTTCTATTTTTAACCCAGAAGAGTCAGAAGTCGTTCGAATCCCTTGCAATCATTTCCATAATGTTTATGGGAGAGGGCATTACAAGTTGACCGTCCGGAGTTTTACCTGTTTTGAATATTTGGTGCCAAAAATCTGCATTGTGCTTACCTGAAAAAATTGTACTGGCAAAATCTCGATTTCTCCACATCGGTAATGCACTAAAACGCTTGATGAACAATCTAACATTGTCCCAAGCCCTTTCAGGAATAGCTATTTGGAACATTTGCTTTTGTTCATTAACAACTTCTCCAGTCATAATAAAGTAATTATACACGACCTGCTGAACCAACTTCAGCCAACTGTAAATAATTTCTTCTTTACCCAACCGATATGCGATAACATGATCATCCGGAATATCTTCTCCGCGAATCAAGCTGTGTTCTATTCTTTTACAACTTCTTGCAGTATCAAATTTGCCGATATAAATTTCCTCGGCAACTATATTCATCAACCTGAGAATTTGTTTGATTTCCAAATCACGAGGATTAGTACCCTCTTCGACTTGATAATCAAAGGGTGTTGTCAGCAATTCCGGATAAATAAAGAATGAGTAAAATGTTTTTTCCACAGTGCTGTAGCTTATTGGCAAGTCTGCACTACGACCGGCAACCTCTATATAATCACGCAGTTTGTTTTCAGGTTTGTTGATAATGTTACTGCGGACCCAGTCTAAAATATAACGCTTGATTTCGCGGCTTTCCCCTTTGAAATGTTGAGCCAAGTCCTGTTCAGAAAAATCTTCAGATGTTTCAGGAAGGTTTTTGTCATTGCGATATTTTGTAATCCGCTCTTGTAGTAAAGAACTGCCAAGGCTGCGTTGAGTCAATTTGTCAAAAGCGACCTGCCGTAATGTTGTTCCTGCATTGGTATTGGCGGTTAAAAGAATATCCTCATCAGGATTGACAAATACACGCAATGGTAAAAAACGTTCTCCAAGCAATATCTGAGCAGCAGCCTTATGTTGTCCATCAAACACTTGTATTTGCACCGGTTGATGTTCTGAAAATGTTGTCCAAGCCAAGGATATTTGAAGTTGTGGCATACCTTGAAAAAATTCTTCTACAAGTTTGCGTAAATTTGACCCTATTGCCCGTGGATTGATACGCATATCATGATGCAAATATTCTATAGGCAGCATCGCAAAGAAATATTTGAACTTAGAATGATTATCCGTATAAAGCGGGACTTCATAAATTTGATTATCTCCAATTTCTGGAAATGAAAAAGAAACCTTGTTATTGGTTATGTTTAATTTCAAATTAAAGCGTGCACCGTTAAACTTTTTGAGAACGTCGCCCAAATTCGGAGAGCGGTTTTCCTGTTTTATTTGTTTTATCAATTTTTCAAAATCAGCCATAATTTTTGCCACTTTCAAATGGCTTGCCTGTTTTGAACGATTACAGTGCTCGTGTGCCAATGCAAGATTATCCTCACAATCACGTCCTCCCATTTTCAATGGTTGAATATGATCTATGTCAATGAAGTTGCCATGAAGAACTAAATCAATATCTTCATTACAAATATAACATTTCCCGCACTGAATATCATGCAATTTTTCAATCATTTCTTGGCGTTCAACGCTTGAGAGTCGCTCCAAATATCTAGATCCCATAGATTTCTCCATTCAGCAAAGGTTAGATTAAATCCAAATAAAATACAACGCTTCTTTATTACTTTTTCCTCGCTCTCTGCCGCACCTTTACGGCTCTGAACTCATAAAGCGAAGCAGGGACATCATCGGCTGCGAAGAGAGTTTTGAAATCATACAATCTCCCCAGTACCAGAGCGATGCGGAGCAGATGATTGAACTGGACTTCACCGGTCTTTTCAAAACGTTTGACTGTGCCTACTGCAATACCGGCTTTGTCGGCAAGCTCCTGCTGGGTGATATTCTGCTCCAAGCGCAACGCTTTGGCACGCTGTGCCGTCTGAAGCATCACATCAGCGGGGGTAATCAAAAGAATATCGGTCATTGTGCTATCCCTTATATATTATTTTCAATGTATAATATACAGCATAATGGCTGTAAGTCAAGTGATTTTCTCTAAAAACTGTAATCTTACGGATAGAAACTGACGGTTATTTTTTATGGCTTGAAAAGTGGATAATGCAGTGCTATTTTGTAACATCGGCAGTAAAAAAAGTTCCCACAAATTCCCCACAATGTGGGACCAAATTTTAAGCTGCAAGTTGTTAAACAATCGGAAGATGCAGAAGGTGAAGCAGTTGCAGTTTTTCAGCCAAAAGGTCCAGCCCCGCCCGCT
>JAZRSP010000316.1:0-2840 GCA_045651565.1 Victivallaceae bacterium
TGAATGGCGAATTGCTCATACCCCAACAAATTTTAGAACAAATGCTGAAAATCAGGTAAAATATGACGGCTTTCAGGAAATATTTCAATTTGATATTGATTATCCTCGGCGGAGCAATATTGTTTTCCGGCAAATCTTCTGTCGGGGCGTGGTTGATGCTCTCTGCTGCCGGAACAGTCGTATTTTTGTTTTCCGGCGTGGTTTTTCTGCGGGAACGCAACTTTTTTGAACAACATCTTACCGGCGGAGAACTGGCAAAATTTCAGCAGCTTTTCCCGCTGATAAATCCGCTTGGGATCAGAATTGCAAATTCTAAATATGATGCCATGGAAAAAGAACGCAACGAACGCTTAAAGGAAATATCCGCCAAGCGAGCAGATTTTTTTATAAACAGTGAAGCAATGTTGAGTCAACTGCACTGGACATTTATGCTCTTTTTTATTCTTATTGTAAGTTCAGCATTAAAATCAATTAACGGATAAGGAGTTTTGCGATGATTTTCAAAGAAATAAGAATTTTTGGAACAAAGCCTTATCCCTGGCAATTGCAATAAAGATGAGAGGTCGTAAAGCATGGATATAATAGAGTTTGAAAAATTTATCAAAAACAATTTTATGGGTAAATTTTTCAATATATTTTCCAATTACGGTTCTTTTATACAAATAGACTTTTCAGAGAAAGAAGCGGATGGAAATAATATATTTGTATATATGTGTGCTTGGAGCATATATCACAATGATATAGAAATACTTAATAATAACGATGATAGAGCAAAGTTCAGTCATATTTTTGACGATTTAATTCGTTCCGGCAATAGTGTGATTGATTTTCTATTCGATCCAATAAAACATATGTTTATATTTTATTTATGCGATAATTATTCCATAAGACTCTTTCCTGATAACGATTTTCTAGATGATGATATGATTGTTTTTTTTACGAAAATCAATGATGCATTATGCTATAATGTACGAAAAGGCTTTTATTATGATTGCACAAGAAAATAAATGGCAAGAGAAAATCAATAATCTACCGGGTGAAGCCGTGCTGTCGGGCTTCGGTTGTACTGTCTTGATTGCATTCATCGCCGAACATATCAATAACTATTTTGTCCGGAGGAAAAAATGAAATTTAATTTTATTTTCTGCATCATTGGATTGATGCTGCTGCCATTTTTTTGCGGATGTAATACGCCGGGAGCTCTGAATGCGACAGCTATTCACCGGACGGATTTGCTTGTCAAAAAGATATTCAACGGCGAAAAAATCACCAGAGCAGAAGGCTCTTTTATTTGGGGAACAGAACTTGAAGATACATTAACTCCAAAGAATGAAAAATACTCAGCAGTAGGTGAAAAGGTTTCTGCTGCGATAGCACCGATTTTCAAGCAAGACAATGTCAGCGGGTTTCTGATAGAATCTTACTACGCAGACTCGTGCCATGCTGTAAAGTTCGGGAAAGATAAAAAAATCACAATGGATGGTTCCAGCAACAGCAGACTAGTGTGCGTACAGATACACTTCACGCCTCCCGGGAAAGTCGGCAGAAAGAGTTATACTCTTGCCATTCCGGTTGACACTTTCGTTAATCTGGAAACACTTATGATCACCGAAGCCACCTTGAATGGCGAATTGCTTATACCCCAACAAATTTTAGAACAAATGCTGAAAATCAGGTAAAACATGACAGCTTTCAGGAAATATTTCAATTTGATATTGGTTACTGCGGTATTTGTCGGCTTGCTGCTGCTTTTCAAGTTCGGCGTGGTTGAACCGGCATATACGCTGAAGCCCGGAAATCCGCCCACCTACGGTGAAATGTTTGGACCGGTGGACTGCTTAAAGAATTGGGTGTACGGTTTTCTGGTGCTGGGTTGGGGAGTTGCAATGTTCCTTGTCTGCAAAACTTGCGGCAAAAAAGCAGATTCTAAAGTATGTACCCCGGAGGTTTATATGAATATTACAATTGTTCCTTACAAAAAAATTCAAATCGCTGATTTTCCTGAACTCTTCTTCGGAATGCCGGTGAATCAGTTTGATGAATATTTTCTCGATAGTAAAAAATCTACCCAATTGGATTGCCAGTGCCGATACATAAAGTTACCTGTGAAGGGTGAATGCTTTATGATAATGGCTAACTTCAGTGAAGACAATTTATTAGAGGCTCTTGAACTTGATTTCAGAAATTTTTGCGACGAAAATATAATTTTTACAGTAAACGAAGATAAAGCGACCGGATATTCTCAACTTTTGAACTTGCTATGCCAAAGCAATGATGTGCGGGAAAATGACTGTTACCACACCTTGGGTTTTCCCCAATATGGCATCTACCTGAAAGGTTTTCATGGCGCACCGGATTCGCTTACGCTTGAGATGTTTACGCTTGATTATGGCGGGTATGAGGCTATAGAGGATAATGATGAGTTTCATCCTTATCCCGAGGAAACGCGGGATTTGAAAAAATATAAGAACGAATTTATTGTCCTGCCCGATGGTGTTTTCAATGAAGATTTAGGCGAAATAAAATTGGGAGATACCAGAAAATACCTGAATACGCGTTTGCTGCCGTATTGCCGGGAATATGATTTAAGTCAAAAACTTTCAGATTGCCGTATCGACTATGCTTTTGCTGTTGAATATGATGATGAAGGCTCTGATTCTGATTGTTGCGAGGCAATCTATTTGGGGTTCGCCGACCGCACCGTCAGTTTTTGTGGAGTCAAACTCGGTCAGGAAGATGAGTGGCAGAAAAAGCTCTTGTTGGCAAGACCTGATGCAGTTTACCTGCCCAAAACCCGTACAGTTTTAATTCCGAATGATTGCATTTTCATTACGGAAACC
>JAZRSP010000317.1:0-3963 GCA_045651565.1 Victivallaceae bacterium
ATCCAAGAGGGGTCTGAATGTGTCCTGGAACTGACAGAGTCCGGTAAAAAAAGTTCCTATATTCAGCCAATGCGCCAAAAGTTATTAGATGACAAGGTATTATCTATGCAAAATGGAAAACTTGTTTTCATAAAGGAGTACAAATTTGATACACCTTCAGGTGGAAGCAGCATCATTTTGGGATATCCGTCTAATGGTTGGAACGACTGGCAGGATATTGAAGATAGAACACTTGATGAATACTACCGGAAATGATTTATGGTTATGAATGGGAAATCAAAAAAACACAGTTTCCGACATTCTGCCGGTTTTGGCAAGCGAATGGAATTTGTAATTATTGCAGAAATGTTGTCAGAAGGGTTGGATGTTTATACTCCGTTGATTGATGACAATGGAATTGATGCCGTTGTCCGCAAACCGGATGGAAGTTTCGTTGAAATACAAATAAAAACCCGTTCCAAAGATATAAACCCCGGAGATGAGGCTTTGTTTTCAGCAATCACTCACGAATATCGTCCGAACTATTGGTTTATATTCAGATCAGAAGGAATCAAAGATCCTTCCGGAAAGTCGACAACATGGATTTTATCTTCCAAAGAATTTATCAAAGAAGCCATTCAAAATAAATCCGGCAAAAATATCGGCAAACATTCTTTGTGGTTCAACGGAAAACGCAGTGGAGTCTCCTACGCAAAAGAGCGTTATGAAAAATACAGAGTAAAATATGAAATCGGCGATAGTTTGAGCTCGCGATTGCTGAATGAAAATCCTGATGAATGTGAGTGATGACTTATGAGTATAATAAAAACTCAAATTGATTATTCGGGAAATGGCAGTATATTTGAGTTTTGGAGAATAACATGAGCGAATTATCATTCAAGACATTTTGCATAGAGTTTTACAGTAAACATATTCAGAAGCCCGAACCGGAGGTTTATGAACTTTTCCGGCCAAGCGGATTGTTGGATATGCTGGAAACGGACTATGAAGACTTGCACGGCATGGGAATGGAAGCCCTTATGCAATTTTATACGGGCAATCAGCTCTTCACATTTTCGGCTTGTTCATTATGGAACAGGATGGCAATATAGATGAGTCGCGCTTGCAATAATATATATCTTTGAACACGGCGGCAATGAAAGAACAAGTCTATGAATTTGTGAAGAACATTCCTCGAGGAAAGGTTGCCACTTATGGGCAAATTGCTTTGCATCTGGGAAATCGGAATTTTGCCCGGGCGGTGGGGAATATTCTTCATGGCAATCCTGATCCGGAACATATTCCTTGTCACCGGGTAGTCAATGCCCAAGGGCGGCTTTCCCGATCATATGCGTTTGGTGGTATTGAGGCTCAACGATGCCTGTTGGAGTCCGAAGGAGTCGTGTTCAAGAATGATCTGGTTGTCGATTTAAGCGTATCTCAAATGATTTTGGAATAGTTCTGAAATCAAAATGGTATGGCTTGCCCTCCTTATTTTCTGCGCCTTGCCTTGCTTGCTTCGCCGATCGTGGATGTCATCTTCGCGGGAAAAGCCCCATGGACACTTTCCCTGACCGAACTCGACACCACCTTTCCCTATTCGTGGAAGGAACAAATGAAACTTTTCGGTATACTATCGTTTACAAAAGATGTTATACCACACTTTCGGAATAATGTCAAGCTAAAATGCGGAACAATGTCAAATTGCTTTGATATTATTCCGAAAGCGGTGCGGATACTCAACTTGAAAAGTAGTATATATTTAACACAAAATCAAGTTCAAGGTGCGGAATAATTTTATGTCGGAATTTAAGCGGGATTGATCGGACAAAAAATTCTCTGTTTTGAAAATATCTGGTAAAAAATCCTTAAAATATTCCCAAAACAGAGATAGAACATATTTTCAGCAAAAATTCAATTAAGCACATCATCCTGTAACAGGAAATCGTACAGACCGATATGCAGAACTCCTTTTTCATCGATCCACGGTTTCATGGAGGTTTTAGTTACAATAATTTTTTGAAAAAAATCCTTTACTGCCAGCAAGGGGCGGGCTTCCTGGGCTGCCTTATCAGGATCAGGGATGCTTAACGCTGATTGAATATAATATTTTTTCATCCCTTTGCAGGCAATGAAATCAATTTCGCAGTTTTTCTGATGCGATTTGCCGTCTTCTCCTGCTTCGGATATTTTTACCACGCCGACATCCACGGAATAACCCTTGATAAGCAGGTCATTGTAGATAATATTTTCCATAATATGAGTCTCTTCCTGTTGACGCATATTCAGCCGTATATTCCGCAGACCAATATCTTCACAATAGAATTTAGAGGGATACTCAAAATATCTTTTCCCTTTGACATCGTAACGTTTAGCTTGACGGAAAAGGAATGATTCAGTCAGGTATTTCAGATATTCAGCGACAGTATCATTGGTTATTTTGCATTTTTTTACACTCCGCAGAGTATCGGAAAGTTTGGAAACATTAGTCAACGAACCGACTGCAGAACTCAACACATCGGTAAGTTCATCCAAAACTTCCGGCAACTCAATGTTGTAACGCTCCAGAATATCTTTGTAATAAACCTCCTGAAAAAGATTTTGCAAATATTTGAACTTTGCCTCATCGCTTTTTTTTGCCCAGACCAGAGGCAGTCCGCCGTACATAGCATATTCTTCAAATGCACCACTTTTATCTCCTCCTGATGCTTCAAAGAACTCTTTGAATGAAAGCGGATGGATTTCAACGGCATCGCCACGTCCTCTGAATTCAGTCATAATATCCTTGGAAAGCATTTTTGAGTTGCTGCCGGTAACATAAATATCCACATTGGGAATGCGAAGCAGCCCGTTCAGAACACTGTACAACTTTACCGGTTTATCCGGATTGCGCAATTCTTCTTTTGATATGGCGAATTGGATTTCATCAAGCAAGATATAATAAGTGCCGGAATCAGATTTTATCAGAGAGTGTAAATATTTTGCCAACACATCCGGATCGCAGTATCGTTCATTGAGATAATCATCAAGTGCAAGAGTGATTATATGGTCATCGGCAGTGCCGAGTGATTTCAGATATTCAGCAAAAATGTTGAATAAAAGAAAACTTTTTCCGCATCGGCGTATGCCGGTTATAACTTTTATCTGTCCATTATGCATACGCTCAATCAGTTGATCGAGATATTTTTCCCGCTTGAATTGCATTGCAGTTCTCCTTATTAGTCGAAAGTTGGTGTGATTTTAAATCTACTTACGACTTAAAATACACCATCCCGGAGAAAAATCAAGCCCGTTAAAATATTTTTGTCGAAAGTAAATTAAAAACACGACTAACTTTCGACTGCGGTTTCTCGGAGTTGGTATGTTTCGCGGTTATCCAGATAAAGCAAGCAGCATAATTTTGCCCCTCCTATATGGCAAAAATTCTGGTACTGCCTTTTCCTGTTCGATCAGATCAATCGGCGTGTCACCGTAGACGCGGAGAATGAAGTTCTGAAAAACTATGAATGACCATTTGTAATTTATGTGTCACCTGCGAATGCTTGATAATCAGGCGTTTACAAAACGGAGAATGAGTTCGGATTTGATTATAAATGCCCCACCAATGACAGTTGCGGCAAATGCGGAATTTGTGCCGCCGGTTGTCCGGTGGGAGCGATCGACAAAACTGATCCCCGCAAGACCGATAAAAACCGCTGTATCAGTTGTATGCGTTGTCAATACATTTGCCCCAAACACGCCCGCGACCTTGATCCGGCTTTCATGCAAGCTGCCGCCGAAAAAATGCCTCCCAAACTGGGCGGTCACAAGAAAAATTACTTGTTTTTGTGAATAACTGGCGAGAGCGATACTATGAAAAATTTATGAAATAAACGCAAAAAAAACTAATGTGGAAAAATAAAATGCCTATCATTGTTATTGTAATAATAATTGTATTTGTTGCTTTAATCATTGAGCTTATCGCTCAAACATGGCAATATATTA
>JAZRSP010000318.1:0-7784 GCA_045651565.1 Victivallaceae bacterium
AGATTTTGCCACATTTACACTCCACCAAACCGCCTATGCTAACCACACTCACAAGTACCTCCGTCCAGCCTGATGGCTGGTTGCAGGGGGTATGGGGGGCTGCAACCAAGCCACCCATAAAAACAAAAAAATCAGAATTTAGAGTTTTGCGGCAAAGCAAAACTCTAAATTCCTTTTGATTATATTTTACGAATCACTAGAAGTTGTGTGAAACAATACCGTCACGAAGTTTCGGTTCAAACCAAGTTGACTTCGGAGGCATGATTTCATTTGCATCGGCAATTGCCATAAGCTGGTCAACTGTGGTTGCATACATGCTGAAAGCAACTTTATGACTACCCTGATTGACCAATTTTTCCAATTCCGCAGTACCGCGAATACCGCCGATGAAGTCAATATCCTGATTAGTTCTCGGATCTGCAATACCCAAAATCGGAGCGAGAATATTGTCCTGCAAGACACTTACATCCAAACGCTCGATAACCCCCAAAGTATTAATATCGAACTTCGGCTGTACGAGATACCATTTGCCGTCAAGGTACATTTTGAATTCGCCCTGATTTTCGACAGTACCGTTATTAGTTGCGGTAACGGTGAATTTTTCTTCAATAAGTTTAATGAGTTCTTCGACGGTGTGGCCATTTAAATTTTTAACTGCACGGTTGTAGGGCATAATTGCCAATTGAGAACCGGGGAAAGCCACTGCGAGGAAGAAATTATAATCTTCTGTGCCGTTGTGATTCGGATTTTTGGGAGCGCACTCTGCCGCAGTACGGGCAGCGGCGGCACTTCTGTGGTGTCCGTCGGCGATATAGAATACCGGGACTTCGTCGAAGTAAGCAGACAACTTATTGCTGGTTTCGACATCCAATCTCCAAAGTGTATGACGGATTCCGTCAACTGCGACGAAGTTAAAAAGCGGTGCTTTCTTGCATTCTGCGTCAATCAAAGCGTCGATTTCCGCCTTGTCTTTGTAGGTAAAGAAAGCCGGACCGGTATGAGAACGCAATTCCATAACGTGACGAGTACGGTCATCTTCTTTGTCCTGACGGGTTTTTTCATGTTTTTTGATTACTCCGGTCTGGTAGTCAACTGCACTTGCTGCGCCAATGACCCCGGTTTGAACATGATTGCCCATCTGCAACTGATAGATGTAAAGGTGTTTTTCTTTGTCCATGACCAAAGGTGCTTCTTCACAAAGTTTGCGGAAAGCCTTACCTGCCTGTGCGTAAACTTCTTCGCTGTGGAGGTCAATACCTTTTGCCAAATCAATTTCAGGGCGTGAAACATGCAAAAATGAATAAGGATTTCCCTCTGCCAAAACTGCTGCTTCTTCGCTATTAACTACGTCATACGGAACTGCCGCTACTTGTGCGGCTCTCTCTACTGTCGGCAACAAGCCGTTGAAAGGTAAAAATTTAGCCATGATTTTACTTCCTATTTTTTTTAAGTTAAAAACTAAACTCTATTTCTCTAAAAAACTATGTCAACAAAATTTTGACTCCAATCAAAATTATTGCAGCTCCACCGATAAAAGTCAAAACCTTTTCGGCTTTCATAAATTTCCCCAGCAATGAACCGAACATCACTCCACAGAAACTTACACCCCCCGTGATTCCGCCCATGAAAATTGCCGGAACCCAAAATGATGTGCCGATTAATTCCAACGATACCCCAACCGCCATGGCATCCAAACTTGTCGCAACTGACAAAATCAGAATAGTCGGAAAGTCGAAGGGGCTTTTCCGCAATTCTTCTCCTTTATCAAAAATTGCCTCGTAAATCATTTTTCCCCCGACCAGCAGAAGCAGGCCGAAAGCAATGTAATTATCATATTTTTCAATATAATTTAAGGCAACACTTCCAAGCAATCCGCCCAAAACCGGCATGATAAACTGGAATAAACCGAACATACCCCCTGCAATCATTGCATGGATATGCGGGTGCTCCCTGTCGGTTAATGCACCCGATACCGATACGGCAAAAGCATCTAATGCAACACTGAATCCTAAAATAATCAGTTCAATTATTGACATCTTACTTTACCAGCATACTCAAAACTGCTTTCTGGACATGCAAACGGTTCTCTGCCTGATCGAAAACGATAGAGTATTCTGAATCCATCACATCAGCGGCAATTTCTTCGCCACGGTGTGCGGGGAGGCAGTGAAGCACTTTAACATTCGGATTTGCGACTTTGATCATATCCATAGTCATCTGATAAGGCATGAGTTTTTCCAAACGGAACTCTCTGCCGTCCTCAAATCCCATACTGACGAAAACGTCACTGTACATATAGTCAGCACCCTCTGAAGCCTTGATCGGGTCTTTTTCCCAAGTAATATTTTTAGCATCACCGATGATGTCTTCTCTTGGTTTAAACTCTTCGGGAGCGGCGAAAACCAAATTCATTCCAGTAAGTTTGGCTGCCAAAATCAAAGAGTTGGCAATATTGCTCTGGGCATCGCCGTAGAAGACCATTTTTGTCCCCTCGATTTTGCCTGAATATTCCAAAATAGTATACAAATCAGCCAAAATCTGGCAAGGATGATACTCGTCAGTCAAAGCATTGATAACCGGGATTGTCGCAACTCGTGCAAGTTCTTCAACTCCTTCGTGAGAATAAGTACGAATTACGATACCGTGCAAATAACGGCTGAGTACATTTGCGGTATCGGCAATGGTTTCGCCTCTGCCTACCTGCATACGGCTCTCATCCAAATACATCGGATTACCGCCAAGTTCATAAACTCCGACCTCGAAAGATACTCGTGTACGGGTTGATGATTTAGCAAAAATCATACCGATACTTTTGCCTTCCAAAGGCTTATAGTTTGATTTGCCGCGGCTCTCTTTAAGTTCTTTGGTACGCTTAAAAATTTCAAGCAAATCATCATAAGTAATATCACGCAGAGTCAATAAATCTTTTTTCATTTTTTCTCCTTATTTTTTCAAAGTTTCGCTGTACTCGGCAAGAGATTTTTTGATAATTGCCAAAGCTTCGTCAGCATTTTCCTGTGTAATATTTAAAGCCGGGAGCAATCGGACAACTGTTTCTCCCGCAGTTAAAACGATAAGTCCGTTATCCAAAATAACTTTTCTCAAAGCCCCGCCATTATGGTCGAGGTCAATTCCAATCATCAACCCGACTCCACGGACACTTCTTACAAAACTATAAGGCTTAACAATTTCCGCAAGATTGCTCATCAAATAATCACCCATTTTTCGGCAATTTTCAAGCAAGTTTTCTTCCTCAATTGTTTCCAAAACTGCCAAAGCCGCTCTACTCGCCAGAGGAGTTCCGCCAAATGTACTTGCATGTTCGCCTGGTTTCAAAACATCAGCATACTTTCTTCTTACCAAAAACGCACCCATCGGCATACCATTAGCAATCGCCTTTGCCATAGAAACCACGTCTGGCTCGACCTCAAAAGTTTTGAATGCGAATAAATTACCGGTTCTGCCCATACCGCATTGAACTTCATCGAAAAGCAAGAGAAGATTTTTTTCGTCACACAAAGCACGAACTTTTCTCAAATACTCTTTGTCAGCGGGGATAATTCCGCCCTCACCCTGCAACGGTTCAAGCATAATTGCACAAGTTTTGTCGCTTACGGCGGCTTTCAATGCTTCAAAATCATTGAACGGAACTTGTTTGAATCCGGGCATGTCAGGTGCGAAACCTTTGCGATACTTCGCTCTGCCGGTTGCCGCCAAAGTCGCCAAAGTTCTACCGTGGAATGAATCAACCATACTGATAATTTCATAACGGCCGCTCTCACTGCCGAATTTTCTTGCAAGTTTAATCATCCCCTCGTTGGCTTCTGCGCCTGAATTGGCAAAAAATACCGCACCGTCAAAAGCATTAGCAACCAACTTCTCTGCCAGAAGCGGAGTAACTTCATTGAAATAAAGATTTGAAACATGTACCAATTTCGCCGCCTGTTCCTGAATTGCCTTGGTAACTTTGTCATGGCAGTGTCCCAAGTTGCAAACGCTGATACCGGTTGCGAAGTCCAAATAACGACGATTGTCATCATCCCAAACTTCAGACCCCTTGCCTTTAACAATCAACATTTCAGGAGCGTAAGTTTGAACAATATATTTCTTAAATTTTTCAACAGTAGTTTCGCTTAATTTACCCATAATTATCACCTATCTTGTTAATTACGAAAAAAAATAGTAAAAGAATAATATAACCCTTTTTTGATTTTTTTCAACTCTTTAATTATTAAAGGAGCGTATTTTTTTGAATTTTAACTCATTATGAATGCTGAAACCGACTCCACCAAGCCCTATCAGGAACAAAATCCCCAAAAATAAATCTCCAAAACGGCTGTAAAATGTCATCGGCAACGGTTTTTTCGGTAATTCAACCGTTATAACTCCGTACGCTCTGCCGCGATCTATCGGAGATTCCATAAGAGATTTCACAACTGCGCCTTTGCGGTTGAGTAAAACTGTTCCGCCGTTATTGCCGACTCTCAAAGCCGGAGTGCGATTTTCGATTATACGAAAAACTGCATTCGCCAGATGCTGTTCAGGTTCGGAACTTGTCGGATACCACGCATCGTTATTAATCGCAATAAACATATCGGCACCCAATTGCCGTTCACGCCGATTCAACGAAGCAAAAATACTCTCATAACAAATCGCCATACCACCTTTGACATCCTTCGGCAAATTCAAAGGTTCGTAGGAAGTCCCCGCTCTTAAATCCCGTCCCATATCAACAACTCGCAGCAGCCAATCAGGATAAATTTTTCGCAACGGCACAAACTCCCCGAAAGGCACCCTCTTTATTTTCTCGTACTTGCCAATACATTTCCCGTTTCGGTCGAACTGCAAAGCGGCATTGGTCATCTCGTAATCCTGAGTTTGCCGATTCAGCACAAAATCCAAACTGCCGATTAAAAAAGGAGTTTTATAAATTTCCGCCAGTTCACCGAGTTTATAGCGATACAATCTGCTGACTTCATGGGAAGCAAAATAGGGATAAGGCACCGCCGTTTCAGGCCAAATCACCAAATCAACTTCCTTGTGTTCGCTCAAAAGTTTGTTGCTTAAATCAATGTAAATATCCAACGCCTCAACTGCCATATCGTTATTGGCAAATCGTCTTTGAGAAATATCCCCCTGAACAACTCCGAAGTTGATGATTTTTTTCTCGCCAATTATCTCATCACTCTCCATCAAACGGCACATGCCGAAAAGCATTACCCCAAAAAGCACAATCAATACCGCCAAAGCCGCATAAAGATTACTTTTCCTGCCGTTACTGATATTAATTTTGACTTGCTTAATCGTAACTGCAAGTGCCGAATTAACCAGAAAAATCAGATAAGTTACACCATAAATTCCAGTGTATTCGACAATTTGAATCAAGCAGAGATTTTTGTACTGGGATACTCCGAGGAAATTCCATGGAAACATCGCAATTCTAACATACTCCAAACAGGGAAAAACCGCACTGATTACGACTATAAAAATAAGTTCACGCCACCATTTTGGAACATAATTTTTGCGTTCTTCATGGGGTTGCAGCCTTGACTCTACGCTAAAATAGAGTCGATAATAGAAAAATCTCACAAACAGTGCAAACTCCCCGAAAAACAAACTTAAAATCAACGCCAGCAGAAAAGGTATCCCATAATCAATTTCCCTTAACCACCAGAAAGAAACTATCGCCCATGAATAACCTTGAATACAGCCCAAAAAGAACAACTGCTTTTTGCTGATATAACTCATGGCAAAAAGTATCAATCCAATCATCGAAACAAAGGCAAAAGCACTCCAATTAAGTGGCGGAAAAGCACTAGCAAGCACCAACCCCGATGCAATCATGACCAAACTTCTGAAAAATTTAAGCAAAACTGAATTTCTGCCCTTTTCATTGGGCGGAAGTTGCATTTCTGCCGTTTTTTTCTCTTTTTTTCTAAAAAAACTCATAAAATTCACCATAAAAAATTTGAAATTATTGCAAAAGCAGTGTAATTTATCACAATTTAAATTAAAAAGCAACAACAAAAGTGATTTTTTTGTTGTTTTTTTACAAATATTTCGAAAAATCGGGGGATTTTTAAAATGAAAAATGCAGAAATTGTGAAATTTGACCATTTGGTAATCGGAAGCGGACTTGCAGGACTCTCTTCAGCCCTCCATCTCGCCAAAAGCGGCAGAAAAATCGCCGTCTTTACCAAACGAAAAATTGATGACTGCAATACAAAATGCGCCCAAGGCGGTGTGGCATGCGTAATTGATAATGAAGACACCTTCGCAGAGCATGTTAAAGATACTCTCTATGCCGGCGGCAGACTCTGCAATGAAAACGCCGTCCGCCGTATTGTCGAAACCGGTCCCGAAGTTATCAGAGAATTAATTGACATCGGCACTAAATTTACCACCAGAGGCGACTTGGGATTCGAGGAAAAACAATCCGATTACGACCTCGGCAGAGAGGGAGGACACTCCAAACGCCGTATTCTCCATGCAGGAGATATCACCGGTGCGGAAATTGAAAGAGCTTTAATCGCCAAATGCCGTGAATATGATAATATCGAAATTTTTGAATACCACTTCGCAATCGACTTGATTGTTACCAAGCGATTGAATATTAAAGGCGAGAACCGTTGCCTCGGAGCTTATATCCTCGACACCGTTTCAGGTCAGGTAAAAACCGTGATTGCAACTACAACCCATGTTGCTTGCGGCGGTGCAGGAAAAGTTTACCTCTATACCAGCAACCCCGATATTGCCTGCGGTGCAGGAATCGCAATGGGTTATCGTGCAGGCGCAACTATTGCCAATATGGAATTTATCCAATTCCACCCGACAATTCTTTTTAATGAAAAAGAGCGTTCTTTTCTCATAAGCGAAGCAGTACGAGGCGAAGGCGCAATTCTTAAATGCCTTAACGAAAAAAATCAACTCGTTGAGTTCATGGATAAATACCACCCGATGAAAAGTTTGGCACCCCGTGATGTCGTTGCAAGAGCCATCGATAATGAGATGAAACGTACCGGTCGTGACTGTGTCTATTTGGATATTACCCACAAAAGCGAAGAAGAACTCAAACTCCGATTCCCCAAAATTTTTGAAAAATGCCTCGCTATGGGCGTGAATATGGCAAAAGACCCAATCCCCGTCGTCCCGGCAGCTCACTATGTTTGCGGTGGAATCAAAACCGATGTGGACGGCACAACCGGAATTGTTGGACTTTATGCGGCAGGAGAATGTGCATGCACCGGGCTTCATGGAGCAAACCGATTGGCAAGTAATTCACTTTTGGAAGCATTGGTAGTTGCCAAACTGTCAAGCGTTGACATTGAAGAAAAATTTGCTGAATTAAAAGCGACTGAAATCGACCGCAAACTTATCCCCCCCTGGCTCTGCGGCAATGCGACAAATTCAGACGAAATTGTTATTCTCTCCCACAACTGGGACGAGATTCGCCGGTTCATGTGGGATTATGTAGGAATTTACCGTACCACCAAACGCCTGGAAAGAGCCAAAGCGAGAATTAAACTTATCCGCAAGGAAATTGATAAATACTATTGGGATTTCCTTATTACCAGCGACTTAATTGAATTGCGCAATATCGCTACTGTGGCGGAATTAATTATTGATTCGGCACTTTTGCGCCACGAAAGCAGAGGTCTGCACTTCAATGCCGACTACCCCTGTTTAGATAGCGATATGGACAATGTGGATACCGAAATTAAAAGGAAGTTATAAAATTGGAATTCCGTGAATTAATTGATTCAAAAATTATAAAATTAATAAAA
>JAZRSP010000319.1:0-4131 GCA_045651565.1 Victivallaceae bacterium
AGAGTGTGCATAGATAAGCCGATTGGGCAAGCAACTTGACCAAGGTACGCTTGGAAGAACAAGCAACTCCCAGTTCTCCCAGAGTTCACTCCCCCCCCAGTCTATCTTCAGGCTTCACTTAAAAGAATTTGCACTCTTCCTCGCTTAACCACAAATTATCTGCGGCATTTCCGATTCCCAAAACCCATTCAAGTTCGCTTTTGTCAGAAATTTTCGCAATACCAGTCAGAAGTTTATAAACTCCTTTGGTAAGTTTTATTTTTTTATACTGATTTATCGGGCAACGGTGAAAACTTGGTGTCATTCTGCCACCGTCACGACCGAAAAGGAATTCGCCATTCAAATAAACCTGCGAAGCCTCAGGGGTATTGAACATAATAACAACTTCTTTATCCACAAAAAGTTCAAAGGTAAATTCCATCATATAGAGGCTATTAATTGGCACCAACTCTGCTGGAATTGAGTTATAAAAACCATTAAAAACTTTTACTTCATACTTTTCTGGTAAAGCAACTTTGAATTTTCCAGGGTCAGCCAGACACCATGGAGCGAAAACTCCGCATTTCGCACTCAATTTATACTCATAAGTGCTAACATCTTCCTCTGGCAAAGTAAATTTCGGCAACTTATCACGCAATTCTATAATCATATCGCACAACTCATGCAAAGTTGCAGGAGTTTCAATATTGATAATTTGCGGACTTAAAACACATTTATCCCCGATTGGCTTAAGCCATTCTGCTGGAATTTCTCCCAAAATCCCCAAAATTGAACCCAAAGTTGCACCAGTACAGTCTGCATCCGCACCACAATTTACTGCAATACAAACTGATTTACCGAAATCACCACCACCAAGCAAAAGCCCAAGCAGCACAAATGGGATATTCATTATCACATCAGTAAAATTATCGCTACCGTATTTTTGCATAATTTTATCGCGAATTGCCAAATAATCATCGGACTCACTACACCAATTAAGTGTATCACGAATCGCTTTTGCTAATTCACAATTTTGTGGGATTTCACGCAAACCAGCTTCAATAGCTTCAGAGATATTATTATTTACGAAACATTCACTCTCCAATGCGGCAAAAAATTGTGCAGCATAAAGCCCGTCGCCAATGTGGTCAATACAACCATCCTCATAGGCATATTGTGCAGCCAAATGCGGTTCCCCAGGAGCAAGAGCTGCCCATATTTCACTTCGGATTGCTGCACCAAGACCATTAACAAAAAAGTTATCGTAACTCCCAGAGCGAGGCGGATTGATACCAGAATTCATATTTCTCAATGCCACTCCATACTCATCAAAACAGAATGTTACATGCTTGAGCCACATGTCTTTGAAAACATTACGATTGATTTCCGGCTTCTCCATTTTGCTCAAATAGCAAGCACTTAATATCTGCAAATCCAAGTCATCATTAGGCAATAATTCAGTAGGCACAGGGTCATAAAAACTTAAATTCATAGGTCCCTCAAACCCCTCATACGGAGTACCCAAAGTTCCGCCAGCAGCTTTACCTAAAAAACAGTTAATAATTTTCGAACGCAATAACTTTTTATCCATAACCAACCTCTTGTCGCATCCATTTTTTATAAAAATCAAATTCAAATTATACATAAAAAAATGGGCAAAAAACTCTGCCCATAATAATTTTTGATACCTTTTATTCCAAAGTATAACCGAAGTAAGAAAGATCTACTGCCCCAAATACTTGAGCTGAACCATCTCCCAAAAGCAAATGGTTACAATTTCTATTTGAATCGGTAGTTGCTCCAGAAAAAAGTACTTTTCCTGTGTTATCCTCAAAAACTTTATAAGTCTTTGTATTTCCATCTATTTCCAAACGGAAAGCATAGAACTTTAATCCCATTGGATAAGGAACTTTCACAGTTTTTCCTGCACTTATACACTCAAGTCCGTCGACAGTAAATTTTATAAATGCAGATACATTTGACTTTTTCAATCCAAAGAGAACTATAAACTGTGGTCTTTTTTCTGCCATATCGCCAAGTCGGATCTCAAAACCAACTTTACCCTTTTCATACTCCGCAGCAGGACTCAAATTTGCGTAATAATGACTGATAGAGTATGGATGAACCAATCCTTTAAATTCCATGTGCAAAATCGGATGTGGTCGCTCTGCAATATTCTGAATTTCATACCATGCACCATTAGCTTCAGCCTCTTTTCTGGGAAGCATTTTAAATCCAGTATAAAGACTTCTGTATTCCATGCCTTCCATACATTTTGGAAAATAAAAACGCTGATATTCCTTGGCTTTTGGATGGTCTGGCTTCTCATATTTTAATGAATCATCTTTCACAACGTTATAAGTTACCGCCATAATTTTGCTGAAATGCGAAAGATTTTTCCACGCACCGAAATCGCTTTCATCATAGATACACATAATTTGATTTGGAGCAATTTCCAGAACTGAAGCGTATGAAGAGCCTGAACCGCCATAAATTTGTACACACTGATAATCCTTGCCCTCGCCTGAAAAATCAATATATAACTTGGTTGCAGGACGCCCACTAACGACAACAACTGTACCGTCTTTTAAAACTCTGGCAGCTGGAGCAACACCATATTTATCCAACTCAATTTTGTCCCCCCAAGTTTTACCTCCGTCCTTACTTCTCAATTGAGTAAGAGGGCCACCAGTACGGACATAAGCCAAAATATCTCCGTTTCTTAACTGAAGAATGGTTGTTTCATTTGGACCTTCGCCATAACGTTTATCATTTTGGTCTTCCATAATGGTTGAGAGATATTGCCAAGTTTTACCATCATCTTTTGATTCAATGACAAAAGAAAAGAATTTTGAAACACCTTTTTTTCTACCATAACCGCTTAAAAGCAATCGATCATCTTGAGTTCGAATAACCTCACGATGCAACAAAAAAATACTTTCAAAAGGCAAAGTAATTTTAGAGGTAAATTTATTCTCAATACCGCTATGATCCGCTTTCAAAATTTGAGTGGTAATAGTATGCTCAGTGGTATAACTATTTATTTCCCAAGAATTTACTTGACAAACTTTTCCAGCCTTATTTACATAGGTATTAAATCCGCCAAATGGAAACGGAACTTTTTCCCAAGTTTTGCCACCATCGAGGGAACGACGCTGAACACCATGCTCTGAAACCGTATGAATCCCCTCGGAATGGTTCATGTAAATAGAACCATCAGGAAAATTATTTGCGAAACAGAAGTTCATGTGCTCAGTAGTTGACCCAACTGTATTTGATACAAGCGGAACAACTTTTCCACCGTCCAGAATAATTGTACCGAATGGATCTTTGGCATTTAGCCCCACTAAATAAAATGCTAATCCGATGATAACAAAACTTTTGAATTTCATAATTTAATCACCTGTTATTTAGCAGTATATGATGAATCATAATAATTAAATGTCGCAATATTGCCAACATCTTTAAGTTCATTTGCAACAGCTTTAGCATCCATGCTTTCTACGTGACCGTCTGACCAACCAACTATATCTTTATCACCGTGAATAAATGCCGCCATTGAACCAGTACCGGTGAGTGCCCATTCAAAAATCTGAGAATTGATAGCAGAATTATATGAGTCTGACATAATCATTCTACTACCTTTTAAATCATAAATATTAAGGCTAACTTGATTGTCAGCACCTTCTCCACCGGAAGCTTTTGACAATGCATTGCCAAATAAGGACTCCATGCGCTGTAACTGCGTGGCATATTGTAAGTTACCTGGCAATAAGCAGCAGCATCTTCAGCAGGAGTTCTATTTACAGCGATAGATGGACAACGACCGACTTTCAAATCATCATTTACGTAACCATTAACTCTCAATCTTTCATACCATGTGCAAAAAAGTCCGGTTGCATCAGCAGATGGCTTATTTGCAGCATTATTGGTTATAACCGCAAAATTACCATTATGCGCATCAGCATACATTGACATTGCCAATAAAGCCTGTTTTTTGTTGTTTGTGCAAGAGATTGCACGAGCTTTCTCACGCGCCTTGTTAAGTGCTGGCAACAACATACCTGCCAAAATAGCGATGATAGCGATAACTACCAACAATTCAATGAGTGTGAAACTGAATTTTTTCATTTTTTCTTCCTTTGTTATATT
>JAZRSP010000320.1:0-4445 GCA_045651565.1 Victivallaceae bacterium
AAAGATTTTTTTCTTTTTTGCATTCTGACTCAACTTGCCGGTTGTAACTGGAGTATTTTTCTCTTTGGTTGCAGCTATACCCAAATTTTCCTTGACAAGTTCGGCTACAGTTTCCAAATATTTAATGCAACTGCTCTTCAATGCAAAAGAAGTCACATCCAAAGCAGAATATTCCAGTGTTAAATCTGAACCTGTAGGATAAGGATTGAAACGATATAACAACATCATAGCAAGTGATATATTACTCTTCCCATATATCACATTTCTCAATTCATCATATGAATTAAAACGCTGACTGGAAAAATAATATCCAGTACCTGTGCTCAAAGAAAATGTTTGATTACTTCCGTCTTTTGGGAAAAGGTCTTTAATCGCATCGTAAAACTTTTTGATATTTGCATCACTATCCAATGGATAAGGAAGAGCAATTCTTATTTCTGCCATTTTTACTCCTCCTCGAACATTCTGGTTTTGAATTCCGGTTCGATCATACGGACTTTCCAGGTTTCTTCGGTGCTTTTCAAATTGGCGATGTTGTTGTCGCCGTTGACATAGATCACATCGTATTCCCGGTCGGCGGGATTGATGCGGTAACGCTGGAAATAGGCATCCAGTGCGGCGTTGCTTTCCAAAAGATTGTCGGTGATGTTGCGCCATATGATCAGGGCGCGCTCGCCGGAGGGCAGCGTTCCTTCAATTTGACGGAAGATGTGTTCGCCGTTGTCGTTGCCGGTGAGTTTTACTGCGCCTTCGTATTCTCCGGCAGGATCAGGAGAAGCGGAGAAAATCTTGCGGGCATACATCTTATCCACCGTAAGCCCGATAAGGTAGTTGAAAGTTTCCATCAAATCGGCATTGACCTCTTTGGTTTCGTTTTTTTCGGTAACTTTGAGTTTATAGTCAAAGGGATCGTTGAACGCCGCCAGATTCAGCACGCTGCCGGCGGTATCAAGATCAAGCATATATTTGATCAGATACTCATCACCAAAGAGAGAAACCATCCGTTCAACACTCTTATCTTCAGGCAACTCCACATTGGAGAGGGCATCCTCATAACTTTCCAGCCGCATATATTTGAAGCAATGGGAAATGCCGTTGTAGGGATTGCTGTACTGAACAACTCCGCTATCGGTCAATTCTCCATCTTCAACCAACGCAAAGCCAAGACTGTCTTTTCCCAAATCAAGCCCCAAGGTTTTATCAGACTTTTTCTTTTTAGGTTCAAAATTGGCTGCTTGCGGTTTACCATCTTTCCAATCGGCGGAGAAAATAGCCTTTTCTACACGCGGTTTTAAAATTTTTTGCCAATGCTGCCCCATATCTACTAAAATATATTTTCTTTTCCCGCAAGTAATGCGATTGGAATTTATGATGGCATGTGCCGTAGTCCCTGACCCCGCAAAAAAATCCAGCATATAATCGGCATTATTTAGTAAATGTTCTATAAGAGCTTCCATTAAACCGACAGGCTTAGGATTCTTGAATTCATCTTTAAGAAATCCCATATTAACAAAGGTTTCTGTTCCGCGTTCACTATTAAATGGTTTTTCATCCCAAACACTTGTTGGAAATACGCGTTCATCATCTGTCAAGTAATCCATCTCAAAAATAGACCATTGCTGTTTTACAGGCATATATTTTGCCAATAATCGTTTTTTATTAGCAAGTGCGGTATCTTTTTCCCAACGCCACCGCCCTTCTTCATTTTCTGATTTCATCGGCAATATTTCAATATAATCAGAATTTTGAGGACATGATAAACTCAATTCTCCTGTGGAGGGAATAAAAAAGAAAGGATAAAACATGTTGGGACGATCAATTTTACGATCTTGATCGCCGGTTTTACGAAGATCTATTTCTCGATACAGTTTTCCATTCTGATCTTGTAAACGATAACGCTTTAACACTTTGTCTGCAGGATTCCAACCAAAACTAATTGCCCCATCACTTGCATATAAAATAATATTATCATGAGCCGTCGGGATATGCTTTTGATCAGATCGTCCTTTAGGATTATTAACGTTAACTAACGCATTGACAAATTCATATGTGGGCAATGCCTGTTCTAGCATTAACTTTGCATTAAAAAGTTCTCTTTTGTCAACATTTATAGCCCAAAAAGAATTAGCTTGATTTAATAAAACGTTGCCCAACTTTATTCTATTGAAAATGAGGGATAACCAATTTGAATGTTGGTAATTGTCGCGATATATGAACCCATCGCTTCCTGTATTATATGGTGGGTCAATGTAAATGCATTTTATTTGTTCTTGATAACGCAACTGCAGAAGATTAAGTGCTTGGAAATTTTCCGAATGTATCATTAGACCATTACACTGCTCATCAAAATTATCAATGCAAGCGAGCAACTGTTCTTTGAAACTCTGGTTAAAGAATTTTGTATCTACCAACAGATAAGCAAATATTGTTTTTATATCAACAATTTGCGGCAAGGAAGTGTTATCATATTTAGATGTTATTTGTTTTGCTTTAAAATCTGTTTTGATAATAACGCCGCTTTGGGAGTCTATGCTGATTTGATGTTCTTTGCCGTTAAATGTAAATTCCCAGAAGCCGTAATCATGATGAAGGTCGGATATAAATCCCAAAGACTGCCATTCTCGCAACTGTGCTTCATTACTCCAGATTTCCTTGTGAAAACTCTCGGGGATACGGTCAAGGGTAATGCAATAGTCACACTGCACCACAAATTTTTTCTTCAGCCAGAGTTTCTTCTGGAAGTCTTCGATTGAAGCAAGGAAATCAATGATCACGTGTCCCACCCGCTTGATCGCCCGGACTTTTGCCAGCCAGGTATCGACACGCTTTTCATCGGTGGTATCCACATCATCCAGGTGCATGACTTCGTTTTTGATAAAGAAGTCCAGTTCCCGGGTGAGAAACTTTTTCAAATCCTTGTGGATAAAGTAATCAAAGGTGTTTTTTGCCACATAGGAGCGCAAATGTTTCTGCAGCAAATTTTGTTTTTTCTTGGGATCAGAAGAGATATTTACCAGCAGAACCGTGACCAGCTCCTGACAGTTGCCGATCAGCCAGGTAGTGATCGCTTTATCGTTAAGTTCCTCGTATTTCTCTTTTTTATCTTCCGGAATATCAAAGACAAAGCGGATAATCAACTCTTTCTTTTTTGCATCAAACTCAAAAGTTTTCAAATCGGGGCGTTCGGGATCTTCGGCATAGAGCATGAACACCCGTTTATTATCCTTGGATTCCTTGTTGTTATTCTGTTCCGTAGTGGCATCCACCAGACGGAAATGGATGTTGTACCCATCGGCAACAAAGGTGTAATCCTTGAAGTTTTCACTGGTCTTGATATAGTATTGATCCTGATTTGCCCAGTAAAGTTTAACTTCCTCGCCCTCATAGGGAATGGCATAAACGCCCTCTTTGTAACGGCGTTTGGAAATAAAATCCCCTTCTTCATAGTAGCGGTTGAAAAAGCTGTAAAGTTGGGAATACACATCCGCTTCCAATCCGGAAAGATCCACGCCTTTTGTCAAAGTGGCTTTCAACTCATTATATTCGCCAGCCATCTTGCTGTTGGCAACTTCAATACCAACAGTATCGCATTGCTTTTCAATTTCCGCAATGCGCTTTTCAATATCAGAAGTATTACCGGCAAAGGGTGCCAGCGCATCTTTCACACGGGCGGGCAAGCCTTCCGCAAGAAATTTTTCGATCTCTTTCTTGCGGATATTCATGATCCGGTAGATACCGAAATCCAAATCGGATTTATCCAAGCCAAAAATGCCTTTGAGCAAAGAAATAACACGATCAAGTTGTTCAAACATTATAAAACCTCATCAGGCAAGTTGTGTTTCTGTTATCGGATGCGGATAGGAACTCCCTGTCATCGCAGCCAAGACATTTTCAAGTCTTTTCCGGAAAAGATTCAAACTCGGCATATCAATTTGCTCCCAATCAATAGCTTCGATCTCCTCTTTATCAATCAAATCATAGACATCTCCGGTTGTATTAAGAGCTTTTTTCAGTAATTCTTTTGCAGAATTGGGACTTCCGTCATTTCCCGGCAATTCTTCAAATCTTTCACAGTGATTGTATGCGTTTTGCCCCGGCAGATTTTTCTGGTAATAACCCAACAGCCAAGCTTCACTTTTGGGACGCGGAACCATTGCTACTCCATTTTTATTCCCGGACGTTTCAAAACCGGCTTGCATTGCCTTTACAATAGTTTCCCACAAGTTGCGAGGTGCAGTGTTGGTTCCGTCACTGTCTTTGAAAAAGATGACACCAGCCCCGGCGTCTTGAAAAACTGTTTCTGCATGTTTTCCAAGGTACTGTGCAAACAAATATACTTCTTCAAACGGATGATATGTTGCACCACGCCCCATGATGTTGCGCCGATCCTGTTTTTTCAAAGCTTTTACTTGGCTTTCAGTAACAAGCCGGTAATCCGGAGTCAT
>JAZRSP010000321.1:0-2540 GCA_045651565.1 Victivallaceae bacterium
ACTTTAGGAATGGTGAAAAGTGATGAATGTATACTGACGATATAATACATTGGATAACTTGTAAACAGAAATAGTCTTTCGAAAAGCTTTTATACAAAAAAATATTTTTCCTATGGTGCATGGCCTAAGCTATAGACTGCAACATCATTAATCTCAAAAGATATTGTTTGTAATTTTTCATCAAAAATACCGACTGGCTCTAAAATACGTAAGCTTTGCCATGCCGGGTTTGTATTTTTCAAAGGAATAATAACTTTCTCCCAACTGTCAATGCGAACTGTGGTTGAATATAGTTTCCCGCATAAAGCAAATCTGAATGTAGTCCATGACATACGATTTTTCTTTTTTAATCCAGAGATTCTTGTAAAAATATTGAAAGTCAAAAATTGAGAATCAGTTGGAGCATTGCCAAACATCAAATAGGCACTGTCAAAACGTTTTGGATTTGCTTGATGAATTTGGAATGTAACACAGACACTTTCTCTCTCTGTTGGAGTAAAGCGATTTTTATTTTGTTCGGGAGTTATAACTGTTGCTGGGATTTTTGAACAGGTAACATTCTGCCCGAAAATGGAAGCATGTCCTCCAGCTTGCCGGATTTGAGTTTTTACCATTTTACTGATATCATAAGGGAATTGATGTCTAACGGTATTGTGATTAAATTCAATTTTTTCTAAAACAGGTAAATTCTTAATGCTGGATTTTGGTAATTCTTTTGCCCCCTTCCGGATTAAACGAATGACAGTCAATTCCGAGAATACCGCACTGAAACGGAAAATATTATCTTTAATGATTACTTTTTTTCTTTCTCGTTGAACTTTTGATGCAAATCCAATAAAAGGAGACTTTTCCGGCAGGAAACCTCGTTCTATCAGCATTTCTGTTTCTCCATTCCAGGGAACTAGAGTAATTATTTCAGATTCCTCTGGAAACGGAAAACGTCTGGCAATTATAACTGTTGCAACTCCTGGAGCATTGTAACTTGCTGCCGAGGACAGAAATAATCCAGGTTGTTCGCCGTATTTCGGATATATTTGCGAAGAAAGCTTCCTGGGGGCGCCTTCAAAAAGTTTTGCTGTTTGCCTCAACGCTGAAACTGCTGGATATTCCTCGTGAAAAATGGAATCATAGAGTCTTCCGCCGGTCATAATGGAATTGATTTTTATTCCCGAACCACCTCCCGCGATCCAATCAACGATTTCTCGTCCGGTTCGGTTGAGATAGTGTTTGTGAAATTCATTTCCCATAACTTCATTTCCAATAGCGGAGTACTCTCCGACATATACTTTTTGTGGGTCATAGGAAGTAATTTCCTGCAGCAGTTGCTTGTTTTCGGATAGTGCTGAAAGCTTGCAAACCACGGCGTTTTGTGGCCATTTTTTACTGAATATGCTGTATAAATCGGATGGAACTTTGGATCGGTCCCCTGCAAAAAGATACAGAGGATCCCCAACTTTATTAAGAGATGATAATTCTGCCGCATCAAATGCAAGAGGTGATTTACCGTTATTGCGAATTTGGAGGATATTCCCGAATGGCTGCACTGTGTCATTCGGAATGACGATCTCAACCAGTTGTTTGCCGCAAAGCAGATACGAGTTATAAAGGCGTTTTCCATTCAAAACAACCTCAACAGACTGTTGATATTCAATTGCAGATTTTTCCGAGCCAACGATGCCGATCAAAAAACGCATGTGTCCCTTGAAATTACGGGGGAGCAATTCGTCAAAAAATACGGCAATTCTCTGATTTATTTGCAATGTCTGCGGCCAATCATCAGGTTTCCGAACCGGAATCGTCGAACGGAGACTGGCAAGTTTAAGAAATTCTTCATTGGCAAGGGGGGCGTCAACAGTGTCAGGAATGCCGTTGAAAGTTCCAAACGTGATTGGCGGCATACTGTCAACACCTGTTCCAAGGATAGCGCCGGCCAAGGGGTCTGGACCTCCCGGAAGGCGGGAAACCAGTCCCGATTTTCCGAGATCAAGGGCTTCTGCGGTTTCATTGAATGCAGAACTCTCGGCAATACTGTAACTTGGCAAATAGCGATAATATACTTGAAGCATCAAGGAGCAGAGACTGCTGGAATAGATGGAAAGATCTGTTTTATCCTTCACCCGAAAACTGTTGTCGCCAGCAGGCATTGACCACGATCCGTCCGGACTCTGCGCCTTAACAAGTTCATTTTTTAGATTTTCATTCCATGCATCCCAACGTTTCCCCCGCCCCTTTTCGAGTTGGAACAGAACCTGTGTCTGATAGTACCAACGATAAATAGGAAAATTACCCCCATTTTTCCATTTCGGCATCTGCATTTTTTTCAGAATCCTCGCGGCATGTTTTGCGGGAGAACTGCTTCCGGCATTCAAAAAAAACATTCCCAGCAGTCCGACAGGGGTCATGTCATCGCTATGTGGAAAACGTTTCATATTGATTCCCTGAGAAAAGCCCCCTTTGTCAGCCTGATGAATTTTGACAAGTGCCTCCAGTGCAAGTGCCAGAGCCTTGTCCTGTCCGTCGATTTGAAGACCGGCATTTTT
>JAZRSP010000322.1:0-2115 GCA_045651565.1 Victivallaceae bacterium
CTCTTGAAGAAACAACTTAAAGATCAAATGAAATAAAAATTTTAAACAATAAGAGGGGAAAGTTGCATCAGGCTTCTCTCCCCTCTTCTTTTTTAAACAAATCAACTATCAGAAATAGAAACTTTTATTATTCCCTATGACAAATGCGGAAATAGATGCCGCAGGATTCATCATAAAGTTTTCTGTGAGAGTTACTCCAATATTTTTTTCAACTTCCAGAAGTTTGAAAATCACCTCTTTGAGTTTATGATCAGGGCAAGTCGGATACCCCGGAGCAGGACGAATACCGATTGCGTTAGAATTTTTCGCATAACCCCAGAATTTTTCGGCAATGTCCCTGTGGAGTTTCTCGGCAAAGGCTTCTACAAGCGTTTCTGCTGTAATTTTGACCAAAAGCGCATAGTATTCATCATTGCAAGTTTGGAGAATTTCCTCAACTTTTTTGCCGCTTGTGAGGGTGAAAAATCCCAAATAGTCTTCTTTTGCCAAAAAGTCTGCAAGGGACGGAGTTAAACCATTGGCACATGGTGTTTGACGACGAGAGAACTCAAATTCGGCAAGAAGGTTCTTTTTCGCAGAATCGTAAACTTTTACCGATTCATTTTCGCTGTTTATCGGGAAAATACCGAAAATTGCTTCACAAGAGAGTTTGTTTGAATTTATAAGATTTTCTGCATCTTTTTTAAGTTCAATTCGGACATTTTCGCTTGCTTCATTTTTGCCATTTACGCTCCAAGTTTTGAAGAAATAATCCCAATTAAAAAACGGCAACAACTCTTTGGAATCAATTGACAAAAACTGACATTTTTACCGCAGGAGCGATTGATGGATTGGTATTTTTCTCAAACTTAATCGTAGTTGTTTCGGTTTTTTCCGCAAGTTTTTTATCGTGAATTGCTTTCAATTTATCATATTCGGCAGTTAATTCGGCAATAACTTGACTACGCTTATCCACATTTAAAATATCATTCAAAATCGGTACAATCTGCGACGCATCACGAGTTTGAATACATGGTGAACTGTAATTCGGCTGAATATACAAACAGGTGTGTTCTTTGGAAGTTGTTGCTCCGCCGACAAAAAGCGGTATCGTCATATTGCGTTCTTCCATAAGTTTCGCCACATAAGCCATTTCAGATAAAGACGGTGTGATAAGTCCGCTCAAAGCAATCGCATCGGCTTGCTCATTTACGGCAGTTTCAATGATTTTATCCGGCGGCACCATAACTCCCAAGTCGATTACTTCATAGTTATTGCAGCGCAAAATTACAGAAACGATATTTTTTCCAATGTCATGCACATCGCCTTTGACCGTAGCGAGGACGATTTTACCAGCAGATGAACTTGAACTATTGTTATTCAAATACGGAGTTAAAAACTCTACAGCATTTTTCATTGTACGAGCAGTTTTTACAACTTGCGGGAGGAACATTTTTCCCTCTCCGAAAAGTCTTCCTGCTTCTTTCATGCCGTCCATTAATGGACCCTCTATAATTTCCAATGCCTTGTTGTAAACTTGCAATGCCTCACTCAAATCTTCATTTAAAAAAGTTGTATCTCCATGTACCAAAGCATGTTGCAATCTTTTTTGCAAAGATTCACTCCGCCAGAGCGGTTTTTCTGCAACTTGCTGATCGTCAGAAGTTTGAGAATTTTTTATCTCGCTTGCAAGTGCTAAAAGTTTCTCTCCTGCATCGCTTGATTTATTCAAAATTACCGCCTCCGCCAACTCACGAAGTTCACTGTCAATATCATCGTAAATATCCAATTGAGCCGGATTCACAATCGCCATACCCAATCCCGCTTTGACCGCATGATAGAGGAAAACACTATGCAATGCCCGACGAACTTTTTCATTGCCTCGGAAAGAAAACGATACATTGCTGATGCCGCCGGAAACAGTACATAACGGCATTTCTTTTTTTATCTGCCCAACCGCTGCTATGAAGTCGCTTGCGCAGGAATTATGTTCCTCCATACCGGTTGCAACTGCGAAAACATTGGGGTCAAAAATTATATCTTCTGGCGGCATTTTGACCTTTTCGGTCAAAAGTTTGTACATTCTGCGGCAAACATTTACTCTGCGTTCAATAGTATCTGCTTGACCGTTTTCAT
>JAZRSP010000323.1:0-6329 GCA_045651565.1 Victivallaceae bacterium
TTCTGATGAAAAAAACTTTGATGAAGTACGTCACAGTGAAGTGAGTTCTGCAAATGTTTGTCAAGGAGCTATTATTAGCGAAACCTGCAAGAAAGGTTTTGAATTTGACGGAATAATTCTTGATAAAGCAATTGTAAAAACAATTAATACAGAAAGGGATTGAATATGAAATATTCTTTGGGAATTGATTTGGGGTCATCTTTTACCACAGCCTGCGTTTATGAGTACTCCGCAGATAATAGCAGACCAATTTTTATTAAAGAAGAAGGCGAAGCAAAAATTCCAAGCGTCGTATATTGGAGTGATCAAGGTCCGGTTTTTGGCACAAAAGCGGAAAAGAAAAGAGAAGAAGCCTTTTTAGGAAAAAATCCGGAAAAGAGCCTTGATATTTTTCTTGCAACCAAGGATGATTTCAAGCGCGAATTAAATAATACCCGTCCTTGTATAACCTTAGGAAATGGGAAAAATATATCTTACCTTGAGGTTTGCACTGAGTTTTTTCGATATTTGAAAAATTTAGCAGAAAAGCAAATCAATCAAAAGAAAAGTGATGGTGAACAAATTCGGTTTTTCTCTGTTTGCTTAACCCATCCGGTCAATTTTGATCCAACTCAGTTAAACATATTAAAAGAAGCGGCATATTTAGCCGGCTTCACTCGCGGAATAAAATTGCTCTCTGAACCGGTTGCAGCTGTATGGGGATATGCAGCATTACAAAGTCAAAATACATTCTTAAAAAATGCTAAAGGTATTTTGGCATTCGATTTTGGCGGAGGGACTCTTGATGTCGCCTATGTAGAAAGACAAGACGATGGGAATTATATTGCCGATAGCATGCTCTCTTCCGGAAGAAATATTGGCGGAAAAGATATTGATAGATTATTAGCAGTTGAGTTTATCAGAAACAACAAATTGCAACGAAGAACAAGCAGTGCAGAAAGAAATGCTGAAAGTTCCGCTATAATTGGAGCCTGCGAGCGATTGAAAAAAGCATTATCAGAAAAAAGAAAACATCAAGAACAAGTAAAAACATTGGATGGCAATGTAATAAAGTATGAGATGACCAGAGATGGTCTCGAGGTTATTTTAAAAACCCCCAAAAACCATGAACAGGATATTGAGCTGGCAAATACAGGCAGCGTGCGCCAGATGCTTAGTGATTTGCTGAGAAAAATATCTGCTCGTAACAAAAAAATTGATGCGATTATTCCGATTGGCGGGTCTGTGCGTATGCCTATAGTACAAGCGATTCTTAACAATGCCCGTCCGGATGGTGCAACTGTTTGCAAACTGTTGAATGATGACACTGCAGTTGCCTGTGGCGCAGCGGTTTATGGTGCACACTCTTCTGTATTTTTTAAGGCACAAATACTTCTTAAACAGATCAATATCTGGAATCGGGAAATGGAAACATTAAAACGCGCTATAACAACACACTAAAAGGCAATGCAGGAAAAAGCAACAATGAACAAACTGCAAATAAACATATTGGGTAATGCAAAAGAATCAGCAGATATAAGTTTTCGAATTAAAGAAGTCGCTTCTGCTATATTAGGCCCAACTTCTGGGAGTCATAATACCTCCTCTACCGGGTTGCATGCTCACGTTGTTCATTATGATTATCGTACTACAGTTAATGCTGATAAATGCTGGCAAATTTTACAAGAAACCAATACTGCATTAAACGAGATTAATGAACAAGTAATTAGTAGATTTATCTACTTGGAAGAAAAAGTTGATCAATCTCGTATTGCTGTTGTCCGGGATGTTGAGGAATTAAAAAAAGCAATGTTTCAAGTTATTGCTTTATGTCAGCAGCAAGGGCGCTTTATTCAACAACTGACAGCGATGCTTGATGCAACAGAATCATTGATGAAACAGCAGGAAGAATTGGCAACACAAAGCGAGGCGCAATATCTTGCTGTAAAACGAAAATTAGAAGAACTGAATACAAAATAACAGAAGGAAGATGTATTATGAGCGTGGAAGTAGTTAAAGCTAATATTTTAACAACGGATACATACTGGGGAATTAATAGAAATGGAGTCTACTACAAACTTAATACTGGCGGTAAATATGACGACAAACCAACGGAATGGTGTCTGACATCTTCTGATCTTAAGAATTGGTTATTGAGTTCAGAGTTTGAAACATTTAAGAGCGAAAAATATAACCCTCTTTCCCGTAAAGTTGATCAACTAATAACTGGACTTGGTAATTGCGCGCTTAAAACAGAAGTTGCCTCTGTCGCAAATGATCTGAAATCAACCAAAGAACAAGTTATAAAAATTATAAATCTTTGCCAACAGCAAGGGGAATTTATCCGGCAATTTGGATCCATGGTTGAAGCGGTTGATTCTTTAATGAGACAACAGGAGGAATTAGCTTCTCTCGGCGAGGCACAACATGCACTAATAAAACAACGTGCTGAAGCTGTTTCTGCATTATATGAAAAAATGCTTGAGTTGAACGAAAAACTTACTGCAACCTGCTTGACCGAAATTGAAAATTTCAGAAAAAAGTCAGAAGAACTTCAGGCAAAACAGCAGGAAGAATCAAAGCGTTGCATTGATGATTTTATCGCAAATAAAAAACAGAATTTTATCTCCGAAACATCGCGTGCCCTTGCAGATACAGCAAATGCAGAAAAAAACAGTTTCAGCAGTAATATTCAACAGGCTGCGCAGGAATACATGCAAAAAATGCAAGCTGATATTGATGATTATTTCAATAAAAAACAGGCAGAATTCAGTTCTCGCTATAATTCTTTTTGTAAGCGTTTGCTGTGGTTATTTACAGGAAAATAAAAGAAATCTTTCTTGAAAGAAGTTTTTTTGGTCATATTGGACTTTATAAAAAGTCTTTTATGATCAAAAAACCAGAAAGGAGAACATGCAATGAGTATATTGCTTGAAACCATGGATGATGCTTTAATTATATCAACTACAGATGATCTGCTTATAAATTCTGCGAACGGAACTGATTTCGTCGAAGAAATCACAATGCCGGAAGGTGTTTATGAAACAGATATTTCTGATATAAAAACTATGCAGGAAGATGTTGATTTTATCAGCAACGATCTTGAAGATTTTGAATCAGAAGATTTAATTTTGTCTGCTGTAAACGATGAAGATATGATAACTACTGATGATATTGCAAATGGTATTAATCAGTCGGAAATCTCATTTTCTGGCAATATCCACTCTCAAGTAATGTCCGAATTGGGGGATTTATTTCCTCCACCTCAAGCGTGGAATGAAAAACAAATGGACTTAATGGATGATATGCCTGACTTCGACAGATTAAATGTCTCAGAATGGAATCAGCTGCAAGGAGATACTTCAGAGCAATTGGATGTATTGCAAAACTTGAGTGATCAATGTGCAGAAATTCAAGGAATGGCTCCAATACCAATAAAATTGGGAGATCCGGGCGATGGTTGTGCTGGTGGCTATTCACCTGTGGACAGAGCAATCACATTACGGGAAGAAGATTTGGCTGAATGTGATACTCCACAAGAGTTGAGAGAACTCCGTGATACAGTTTTGCACGAAACATTTCATGGGTATCAACATCAATGCATTGAAAATCCGTCAATGCACGACAATCCATTCGAAGTGGCAGTTTGGCGCGAAAATATGAAAGCAGATAATTACATATCGCCAGAAGAGGATTTGCTGGGGTACTATAATCAACCTCTTGAACGCAGTGCTTTTGAATTTGCCAGAACACATAATCAGCAAATAGAACATGCCCTTGCCAATAATGATACAGCGGGGTTTTGGGACAAATTGAAGGAAGGAACCGCTGATTTTATTGCTGATAATCGTCATTTATGGAGACCTCTTGCTATTTCTGCTGCCAAAGCCATAAAAACAGTTGTATAATGTAAAAAAGGAATTATAGAAATGAAATCAGTTGAAATAAAAGAACTTTTACTTAAAAATTTTCCTTCATATGCTCAAAAAAAAATATTGCTGGATGATTTGACGAAAAGAATAAACGATTTGCCTGAAAAGTATAAAAGGCCACTGATTGAATGGTTAAAGGGTGGAGATGTTCCTGTATTTTCCTGTTCAGGATATTCAGTTGCCGGACTGGTTTTGAAAGGTTTCACGGTTCCTTCAGCAGTTTTAACAATTGCATGGTTAGAATATGCCCCCAATACCGCATTGCAGGTATTAAAAAAAGCAGAAATTGATAAAGATTAATAAATCATACAGAGGAGTGTTTTATGGGAATAAAAGGACATTTTGTGTGTGATAAATGTAGCATTGAAGCTTTTTTAGGAATTGGTCAACCGTATATGCTTTCGACAGGTACAATTACTGATAAATTCTGTAATATTACAAAAGAATTTGTTACTGTCACACGAAATCGTTTCTCCGTGAGAGGGGGAAGAATTAGTTGTATGTACAAAAAAAGATGGAGAAAAAGCAAAGGAATATTGCAGTGTCAGGGCTGCAAAGGAGAATGCCTTAAAAATCTTGAAATTATTGTTAGCCGTAAAAAAAGAGTTATATACCAATGCCCCGTTGATAATTGTTCTGGAAATTTGGTGTGCATGGGAGAATGTGTGGTTGATTGACTATTTGAAAAAGCCATGCAATGAAATCTATTTATAGCAAACCCTAATGATTTATTGGTAGAGAAATAAAAATTGCAATGAAAAAATCTTTCATTTTTTATCCCACGCGCGAAAATATAAAAATCAGTTATGCAGTTGATAGCTGGATTCTTTTTTTAACTTCCAGACTGGGAGGACGATGGAACTCTGAAGAAATTAAAACCATAGGATATTCTTCTCAAGATGATATTCTTGCTTTTGGGCAATATGAAGAAACGTTAGATTATGCCCTAGTCATTGTCTTATGCAGTACAGAAACAGTTGTTTCAAATGAATATTTTAAGAGCAACAGTTGTGAAAAAATTTCTCTTTCAACATTTATCCCCAATGCGATAACGGACAAAAGTACAGTTATTTTTGATTCAATCATTGATTCATCATTGTGCTATTATAAGCTTAAGAGAACAATAGAATGCATTGATGATTTTGTTATACATAACATGCAATTTTTCATTGGCTCTGGGGCTAATGAAAGACTTGATACCCTGTTGAGGACAAGCAATCCAGGAAACATTGTTGTCAAACCGACAGTTTTTTATCAATCTGAAAATTTGCCGGGAAGAATTGCCGATTTTATTCTTAATAATGGAAATCGAGGAATTGTTCCATATGGAAAGAATGTGCGTTTTGGCTGGTTCCCATATTCTGTTAAAAAATTATTGCAAGAAGTAAATATCTTTCTCTCAAACAAAGAACAGTATTGTTGCTTCGGCGATGGTTATTCTTTCCCAATAGCAATAATTCCATGGGCTGAATGATGGATATGATTAATTGTTTTGTATAAGTGCACTCAACACTGAATTTACAGAAGAAAAAGTGGTTATAGTGACGTCTATTCGTTAAAACAGCATTATTCATGGTTAAACTTTTCCGAGATAAAGCCTATTGTTAGGAGAAGTTTGTAAAAAACAACCTTGCTTGTCATATTTCAGCGTCAAAAGTCTCTCTTATTGCAAACGACATGGAGATTTGCTTATGAAATTTGCATTTGAGAGGCTTTTGAAACATTGCGTAGAAGTTTATTCCGGCAAGACCGGGCGGAATGAGATGCCGTATATATTGCATCTTTTGGAAGTGATGAGCGAAGTTGAGTCGCTTCCGGAAAAAATCGTGGCGTTGGCTCATGATTATGGTGAGTTCCGGGATGTTGCTGAACTTGAAACTATCGGTGTACCGGAAGTGTTGATCGGCAATATCAAGCTACTCGCCAAAACATTTCCGGATGATGTACCTGAAGATGCTCCGCAATATTGCGATTACATTTGGGCTTTGCTTGCCGATCCCATTTGCCGCAAAGTAAAATATGCTGATCTGCTGGTGAATAACAGTTACGAAGATTCTCCTTTCGGAGATGGACGGCGGTTCACCGGACAATATCCTCAAGCAATGGCTTTACTTGCCGATGCTGTAGATGGAAAACTTTATTTCAACAGCCGCACGCCTTATTTTGATATTTTTTCCAATTTTCATGCTGAACCAATGGAAATCAACGGGCAAATCTGGAAGTCTGGGGAACATTTCTACCAAGCTACTAAGTTTGCGAAAAATGGGCTACAAGAAGACACCGATATATACAATATTATTACTGAAGCTGAAACTCCCGGTATAGCCAAACGCCTTGCTGATGAGAATTTTTCAGAAGCGAATAAACAACGTTCACACCAGGCATTGCGGACTTTTATTGCAATAAGTCGGATCGTAG
>JAZRSP010000324.1:0-3993 GCA_045651565.1 Victivallaceae bacterium
GAGCATGAATTTTTCAGATTCCAAAAGTCACGGCAAAGTGATTTTAGGACTGAACAGTTCTATAATATAAATCATTTTATCAATTTTTCAAATGAAAATTGTAAAAAAGTGTCATTTTTTTCATTTTTTTTCAAAAATCGGGCTTTTTTCCTTAAAAATTACCCGATAAACCGGAGTTGACATCCCGGCAAGAACCATATCCGAGAGTTCGCGACAAAGTTTTTTGCCGAGAATCGCCCAGTCTGCCCCCATATAGTCACAAATAAATGACTTAATATTTATGAAATTCAAATAAATCGGCAAATTAGAGGATTGCAATTGTTGAATTTCACTGCACTTATTTTTGACCAAGTCGCAAACGCTGTCAAGTTTTTTACCTATATTATATAAGGAGTCGGCAAGTTCAAGTTCCATAAGCGGAAAAGTTTCTTTGCTAAACTCCTCGTTATCAGAAAGGTTGACATAAAGTTTGATTGCACTGTGAATTTTGCTGACTCCGCCGACTCGAACAAAAGATAAAATGGGGTCGGAGGAAAGTTCTTCGACAAGATAATCCCTAATTGAGCTCTCTCTGATATAATATCCACGAGTAATTTTTTGAGGTTCTTCAATATTGCTTTTGCTGTTATTAATACTTGATAATGAGATATTTACAAATTTTGCCATCTCAACAATCAGCGGCAATGGGGCCTCTGAAACATTAATTGATGCAAAGTTTTTTGCGGTAACTGCAACAATTTCAGTCAAATTCGCCGTCGGGAAAAAGACTTTTGTCTGCAACAATTCACTTAAAGCACCTTCTGTGGTAGGATACAGGGGTTCAAGAAAATTCTTTTTTGAGCGATAAATTTCCGCAATCTCAAAAAATCCCGCCTCGTCAAGCATTGAGGCAACCATCTGATTCAATTCCTGAACCGTACACAAGGAACCGGCATCTTCTCGATTTAAAAAATAGTCCAAAGACAAAATAATATCTTCCGCATACGAACTCTCATGCGCCAAATTACCCTTGTTGAAGCAATCGGCAAGTTCAGTTTGCAGCTCTTCTATCTGAAAAGGCATAGTATCGCCGTTTTCATCAAGAATAAAGATAGTTTTCTCTCTAAATTTAATCATTTAAAGCTCGAATTTCATTAATGAACTCTTCTACATCTTTGAATTTGCGGTAGACCGAAGCGAAACGCACATAAGCAACCTGGTCAACCGTCCGAAGCGCATTCATAACATAAATACCAATCTCACGGCTGGGAATGTCTTTATCAAAATCTTTCTGAATCTGGCTGCTTAACTCCTCGACCAAAGCATCAATCTGATCAGAAGTTACGGGGCGTTTATAGCAGGCATTGGCAATACCGTTGCGAAGTTTATCCTTGTCAAAGTCTTCCAGCACCCCATTGCGTTTAATTACCCGCAACTCCTCACGAATAATTCCCTCATAAGTAGAAAAACGATGTGAACAATTCAAACAAACTCTACGGCGACGCACCCCAGCACCATCTTTGACCACACGGGAATCCACCACCTTGTCATCCAAAAAACCGCATGCAGGACACTTCATAAGACCTCTCCTCTCTCATTCTATATTATTTCAAAATCTTTCTGATTACCGCTACACCGCAAACCGCAGCAGTTTCAAGCCGCAAGATATACGGACCCAAATTCAAACCGACAAACTCGGCTGAACGCATTAAATTCAATTCATTTTCGCTGAAACCGCCCTCCGGGCCGACAAAAAAGGCATATTTGCAATTTTCGGAAGTTTTCAACTCTTCACAATTATCCTCAACATCACCGAAAACGCCCTTAATGTCATTTGCTTTCACGTACTCCAAAGCATCTTTGAACTTCATCACCGGCAAAATTTCAGGCAGGAACGGATTATTGGATTGCTTACACGCCTCCTCCAAAATCATTCCCCAGCGATTTGACCCCTCCGGCAGTGCTACCGAAAAATCACAGTGCATGATACAAATTGCCGTTACGCCAAGTTCAGTAACCTGCTTCAAAATCTGGTCAAGTTTCTGTTTTCTGGGAGCTGCGACAAAAAGGTATATTTCATTTTTCGGTCTTTTATGCCCGGTAACTTCCACAATTTCCAGCATTTTTCCTGCAACAATCTCTGCGACAGCAGTTCTGCCATTACCGTCAAGGAGCATAACTTGCTCCCCGACTCTGGCGCGCAAAGTTTTAAAAAGGTGATCGCTCTCGGATTTTTCCAGAGTTACACATTCACCATTTTTTTCAAAATTTTTACAGAAAAAAGCATGCATATTTTTTACATCGCATCAGGAACTTGAATTGTCAGAGTATTAAGGCCGTCGCTCAAAACTTTCTTACACGCAAGCGACAAGTTAAGTCTGGCAATCATAAGTTCTTCACTATCTGCAGTTAATACCGGACATTCACGATAGAACTTATTGAATGCCTTTGCAACATTAAGCAAGTATTCAACCAAAGGCGAACAATCTTTTTTCGCCGCCGCACTTTTCAAAACAGAACCGTACATTGAGAGAATTGCCGCAAGTTTCTTCTCTTCTTTTTTGCCGAGAAGCGACCAATCGGGAGTTTTTCCGCAAATTGAAGAATCTTTTTCCAAAGCCTTGCGCTCAATTGAATTGATTCTGGCACAAACGTACTGAACATAGGGCCCGGTATCTCCCTCAAAACGAATTGATGCCGCCGGGTCGAACATGATAGTTGTTTTAGCATTGAATTTAAGCAGCATGAACTTCAATGCACCCATACCGATAATTTCGGCACGCTCTTTAACCACACTCTCCGCCAAAGAACTGTCACGCTCTTCACAAGCAGTTTTCGCCAAATTGACCATTTCATCAAAAAGGTCATCCGCATCAACCACAGTTCCTTCACGGCTCTTCATTTTTCCGGTCGGCAAGTTCACCATACCGTATGAGAGGTGGAAAAGGTCTTTTGCCCAATCATAACCCAAACGCTGCATGATTGCGAAAAGCATTTGGAAGTGCAAATTCTGCTCATCACCGACCACCCAAATCATTGACTGCGGCTGATAATCTTCATATTTTTTAAGAGTAGTACCGATATCCTGGGTGATATAAACGCTGGTACCGTCAGAACGCAAGACAACCTTTTTGCCCAATTTTCCCAAATCACAAACTGTCGCACCGTCTTCGCGTTTCTCAAAAACTCCGTCCGCCAAGCCTTTGGCAATGATGTCTTTGCCGAGCAAGTAGGTATTGCTTTCCAAATATGTATGGTCAAAATTGATTCCCATACGCTTATAAGTCTGGTCAAATCCGGCAAAAACCCATGAATTCATCATTTTCCACAAGTTTCTGACCTCTTCGTCATTACCTTCCCACTTCTGCAACATCAATTGAGTTGCCTTGCCAAGTTCGGTTTCAAGGAAAAGTTCTTCGCTGTCTTTCTCTGCCAATTCCGGACGATTTTTTTTGAGTTCAGCAATTTCGTCGCTCAACATCTGATTGTATTTTACATAAAAATTACCTACCAAGTGGTCGCCTTTAATTCCACATGATTCCGGAGTAACACCCTCGCCTGCACGCTCGTAAGCAATCATTGACTTGCAAATGTGGATACCGCGGTCATTAACCAAGTTAATTTCCACAACCTCGTTGCCGACTCTTTTCAAAAGCGAAGCCAAAGACATTCCCAAAACATTATTTCGGACATGCCCCAAGTGTTGCGGTTTATTGGTATTGGGAGCAGAAAACTCAATCAAAATCTTTTTCTGCTCATTTTCAGGAAGAATACCGTCGGCTAAAAGTTTAGACATATCGCCGACTGTATCTCTATAAAGCGCTGCGGGAGTGAGAGTTACATTCACAAAAGCCTTTACTGCTTCGGCTTTTTCCACATCATCAAGCCCATTAAGGAAACTTACTACTTTTTCAGCAACCATATTCGGCGCAATTTTGCAGAATTTGGCAAAACGGAAGCAATTGACAGTCAAATCACCCTCCATGCCGTCCGGACATTGCTCCGGAGCAATGT
>JAZRSP010000325.1:0-2630 GCA_045651565.1 Victivallaceae bacterium
GTTGGATTGATAATATTCCAGAAGATCAACTCCGTCGTGATAAAATCTGTATGGAAGCCAAAGCGGCATTGCTGCTTGAAGCTAATTGTGGCAGTGAACGTTTTCCCGCATTTGTAAGAAACGCTGTAAAATTGTTTACAAATAAAAATTATCAGTTGCCTGAAGCAATAACAATTCAACATGAAATAGATTCATACAACGGGACAATGGCTTATTTAACTTGCAATACTTTTGAAACCGGCAAGTTAAATTATTCCGGTAAATATTGGGGACCGGTAATGTCTCATACCGCTGATTATGCAAAAAGAGAAATTCCGCAATGTTCGGTAAAGTATAAGCCGCATCCAATGATTTGGGATCAGAAAAAAGATGAGCAGCTTTTAATAAATTTTTGCGAAAATATAAAGAGGTCTTTTTATGAAAAACATCCTACTTTGTATTCCATTTGTAAAGATGTCACACCATACTCTTCTCCAGAGCAAATGTGCCGTTTCTGGGGAGCTGCACCTGTTCCCTTCGGGAAAGTAAAAACGCGCAGTATGTATCCTGATTACATTTGGGGTACTGATGAGTTGCAGCGAGAAGCAGAACATAAAGGGTGGACTGATGCCCGCTTGGAACAATTTGCTTTTCAATTTTTGATCCCTTGTCAGCATGCTGATCAGGATAGTTTCGTATTGAGCAATCGTTATTACAACAACTGGTATTGTCAGGTTTTTCCGTTTCATAATGAATACGGATAAACAATTATGAATGTGATAAAGGTCTATGATCCGGAAACACAATGCAAGATTCTTCTGCCTCTGACGACATGGATTCGTAATAATTTTCATAAAAATCAAATTTTCTGTATCCCGTATCCTGAAGATAAAACACCGCTTTACAATTTGGATCTGCTTTTAAAACCTGAATGCAAAATAGTGATTTTGTGTGACAGCATTGAATTGGCAGACGCCAATCAGCAATCTGTTGATTCCACAGAAATTGTTTTCACCAGTTTTATCTGTTCTCCAGGCAAATACGATCAAGTCGCTTGGAGTCCGCTTCAGGATAAAAAGTTGTTTGTACTGGTATCGAATCACTCTGGAATTACTCTGGAAACTGCCGCCTTAAAAGCACAGGAATTAACCGAATTTCTGTCTGAAAATATTGAACTGGAATCCAAACTTCTGGTTATGCCGATCCAATATTCCAAACAGCGGATGCGTGGATTTGATAACGTTGATGATATATTGAAAATGTATCAGGAATATCCTCTGCAAATAAATCCTGCAGCCGGGGTGATATTGGAATATGAAGATGAAATAGATGAGTTTTTCCGGAAAGCAGAAGCCAAAGTAAACGAATTACCGGATAACTGGTGGCAGAAACATGATGTACCTCCCGAAGAAAAGCGGTTTATGGAAGAAAAATCCTCCAAGCCTAAACCGACAGATTATGTTATGCGACCCATTCTTGCCAAAAAAGATGTCAGTATGTTGTATGCGAAACTGAAAGCAGGAAAAAGTAATCTAGCCTACAGTATTGCTGCTCGAGTCGTCGCCGCAGGATATTCTCAAAAACCAGTACAGTTATTCAAAGAGAAATGGTGGGCAGTCCCTTCCAGAATTCACAAAGTTCTATATTTGGATTTTGAGAACAAGGGACATATGGAAAATAAAAAAAATATTTTCCAAAATGGTTATTTCCCGACAGGCAAGGAACAGGAATGCAGGACTAATCTGATAATGGAAGATGCTTCTTTATTTGATATTGACTTCTCTGCACCGGAAAATCATCAGCAACTTCTTGACATGCTTGAGGATGCCCAAAAAAATAAAGGTACACCCGGTAAAGCTGTTGACCTGTTGGTAATAGATACTTATACTGCTTTTATCAAAACAGAAACTCCTGCAACGGCGGCAAATTTCAAAGCTCTGATGAATAAAATACGGAATTTGAATATTGCCATTCTGATCGTACATCATGCAAATTCTGAGAATGAAGTACGCGGTTTGAGAAGCAAAATGGATTCATTCTGCATCACGTTGAATTTGAGTTGCGATGAAACAAAACCGGAAGGTGATGTGACTGAACAAACACGGATTTTGAAATATGAAGATCCGCGGGAAGCAATGAGTTCGGTTGCTAGAACTCCCTTCAAAATCAAATTTGATTCAAAAGCACGACATTGGTATATTGACGAGAAACTTGATGAAAACCGTGAATTGGAACAAATCGTGACGGATTATAAGAAGAGCAAGTTTGATCGTGCCGCGATCTGTCAGATGGTTGGCTTGGAAAAAAGTGCTTATTCGGAACGGTTGAAGAAAGCAAAAGAGAAAAAATAAATTTTATAAATAATCCCGGTACTCTAACAATGCGGAGTACCGGGATCTATATCATTTTTCCAAAATTGCTTTTACTTGGGCCAGAACCTCATCGCTTGAAGCGGTTGAATTGTTGATGAGTGCCAGTGCTTCATCAATTTTACTTTGAGCAGAACTTGAAATATTAACTCCGGAAACTGCTGCAATCGCCTGTTTTTGAGCTTCATCTCCCACATGGGTATAGTATTTTGTAACGATCTCGGAGTCAGCCCCGAGGATAGAAACCACCGTAGCCTGCGGCACACCGGCTTCTGCACAATA
>JAZRSP010000326.1:0-2109 GCA_045651565.1 Victivallaceae bacterium
TACTCATCCACGCCAGCCCGAACATCGCACCTGACCGTGGAGATTTCCGCATGAAGAAGCGGTAAAAGAATTTTTTTCGTTTGTAGTGTTTCAATGGTTTATTTTTCATATTCATTCCTCCATACTCAAATCAACCGTCTCATTGGTAATATACCATCTCCCGCAGGCGTGTGCAACTGCGGATTGCGGATTTTCGATTATTTCCTGTAAGTGTCAAAGCAAAACATAAAGACCCGGCAGGGGAAAAATGGGATACCAGTTACATCAAACGGATGCTTTCAAACCACACCTATGTCGGGGAAATCAAATATCGTGATGCCATTTGCAAAGGTGAGCAAGAAGCGATAATTACCCGTGAGGTGTGGGCGCGTTGCAAAGGAATTCAAAAAACGCTCAACGCCCCGGCAAATCGGTCAGTACGACAAGAGATGATTGCTCCGTTAAAGAATGTTCTGCGTTGCGGACATTGCGGTGGAGCGATGATGCCGACTTTTTCCAATAAAGGCGGCAGAAGATATTATTACTATCTCTGCAGCAAAGATGCAAAGCGGGGGACGACCGAGTGTCCTGTCAAGCAGATTCCTTCCGGAGATATTGAAACACTGGTCAGAAAACAGTTACAGAAAATGCTTTCTGATATTTCTCTTGTGATGCGTTTCGCCGAGCAGTCGGGAATGTCTCCAGTGGAGGTTGTGGACTGTTTCCGGGAAGAATTCTGGAACGAAATCACTCCGGGGGAATACAACCGACTCTTGCTCCTGCTCGTTGAAAAAGCGGTCGTCTGGGAGGATAAATTGGAATTGGAACTCAAAACCAGCGGAATAAAATCGCTGATGGAGGAATTCAAAAATGCATAAAGTGGAAATCCTTGAAAACGGAAATGTTAAACTTACAATCCCGATGTCATTCCGGAACTGTGCCGGACGGAAACGGATTGTGACTCTCGATGAAGAAGTCACCTTTACAGATCCGATTGTAACCAGTCTTGCCCGTGCCTTCCGCTGGCAAAAACTGATCGATGAAGGCGTGTACTCCAATGTCCAGGAACTCGCCCGTGCCATCGGCAAAGACATGGCGTATGTTTCCCGGATTACCCGGCTCATGCTGCTGTCGCCGGAAATCATCCACGGCGTCCTCACCGGGCAGTTAGATCAAATCGGCGTGGAAAAGTGCAAGCAGCCGTTCCCGATTTTATGGGATGAACAGAAAAAGTTTTTCGGTATCGAGTAACGCAACACAGCTTTGGGCGGCAGGAGAAATCTTGCCGCCTTTTTTTGCGTTTATATGCATTATAACAAATAATTGTTTTTCTCCTAACAAATCCCTTACAATCGGGGGGTATTTTATTTTGCAGACAGACAGGAAGTGCTGTCGAAAGAAACTTTAAACAGGAGAAAAATGTGAAACAGTTTGCTACAATTGTGTTGGTGGCGGCTATTGCCGCCGTGCCGCAGCTGTCCTGGGGCAATCCTCCGGATGACAAAGTTCAGAAAATCCGTTTTGTAGAGGATGACGGTCAAAACTATATGACCTCAAAAATCTACACTCTTCAACACCAGAAGGCCAATGATGTCGTTCCCTTTGTTCTCGGCGCGGTTAAGCGTTATGCGAAAAACTCCACCGTAGATCGCATCAATTATTCTGCGGCCAAACAGCAGTTGGTCGCTGTGACCTGTCCGACACCGCTTATTCCTTATATTGATGATCTGATTTCCAAACTTGACCGTCCCGGGACGGAGATCGAGGGAACCGGCATTACCCGGAATATTTATAATCCCCAATGGCGATCCGGTGAGAAATTAGTGAATCTGATGGTCAAAACCGGTATCAGCTCCAATGCGTCTGAAGGAGCTAATCAGGATGCCGTGGTTGCTTATGATGCTGCCACTAATCAAATATATTGGAAAGATTCAGTAAATAAAGACAAAGATCTGAAAAAATACCTCTCGCTTTTGGATAAACCTATTGCTCAATGTACTGTTGCGGTGAATGTCTATGAAATCCGTGAATCCGAATTGCAGGATGTCGGGCTGGATTATCTGGCGTGGAAAAATGGCCCTGGACTTAATCTTTTTGAAGCCGGAGCAAACTTCATTACCGCCGATGCCG
>JAZRSP010000327.1:0-11701 GCA_045651565.1 Victivallaceae bacterium
AGCTTGAATCTTTACGGAAAATCGCCGAATATGCCGAAGAATTGCAAATTTTCTTCGCCATTGAAACAGGACCGGAAAAATCAGCAATACTGCTTGATTTGGTAAACGAAGTAAATTCAGATTATGTCAAAATCAACCTCGACCCTGCGAATTTGGTAATGGTGCAGAATGAAGATGCTGTTTCAGCGCTTAAAACTTTCGGCAATACAATCGTCCACACCCATGCAAAAGACGGAATAAACTATCATGAATGCGATTCAGAAGAAATTTACACCGCCTTTGCCCACGGAGGGATAAAAGAACTTTTTGCCAAAAACGGCAAAGCCTTTGCCGAAACACCGATCGGACAGGGTGCTGTTAATTGGCAAAAATATATGACAGAATTACATAAACTTAATCCCGATTTACCAATGATTATCGAGCGGGAAATCAGTTCAGCGATCATCCCCGAATGCGAAGAAGCAATCAAATTCCTGAAATCTATCCGCTCAAACCTGTAATATCCGCCGCCCTACTCTTCTATTTTCTTATAAAAAGTCAAAGCAACAGAGCGTTTCGGCATAATTTTATGGTAATAACGGAAGTCTTTACCTTTAACTTTGGCGACAACTCCGCTTGCAAAATCTCTGACTTCGTAGGTTGCTCCTTCCTCTATTTCAGAAAGCAAGGTGAGAAACTCATCATCTTCGGTTTCAGGGCGGCTGAAAACTAATACATAGCCTGCACCACTTTTCGGTTCATGAACCTGCATTGCACAAAATTGTGAAAGATCTTCCGAATCTTTGGTAAGTTGATAATAATTACCATTTACCAAAAACTCACGCATTTCCCGAATTGCAACCAAGTGTTTACGCAGGCTATCAAAATCGTAATCTTTCGGCAAAGCTTCAAGTGCCGGTCTGGTGTGCCACAAACAACTTGCCACCCCTGTTCCGCAGCCGCTTGACAACATGGCGTAACTGTCATTATTCGGCATCCAGGAGATCAAACTGTGCAGAGGATAAACCTCATTCAAATAGAAATTCTCCAAATGCAGACAACTGTAATTAAAGTCCATAAAAGTTTCGTAATCGCTTTGACACAATGGGAAAGAGTATGTCGCAAGCATATAGTCCAATCTTCTCCCTCCCGAAGCACAATTATCTATAATCATATCCGGGCGTTTTTCTCTCAATTTACTCCAAAAACGGTAGAGGTTATTAATGTGTTTCATCTCATGAACCCCGATTCGATCGGGGGCATCATGGAGTTCCCAAGTTTCATCGAAATTGATATTCTGATCCTGTCGATAGTATTCGATTCGCTCTCTTTCCAGAAAATCCAGTACGAAATTAGTTACCCATTCGCAGGCATCGTCATTTCCCAAATTAAAAATCAAACTCTGTGACGGATTATCCAAAAACCACTCCGAATGCTCTTTTATCAATGGCGAACTGCAATCTTTATGGCTGCGTTCCAACTCAAACCACAACATAGTTTTAAGTCCGCACTCTCTTGCGAAATCAGCAATTTCCGACATTCCATTCGGGTGAGCATAGTTATTAATGCGGTTGTTCCCTACCCTTATCGGCCAATCAGACGGCGGATCTCCCGGTTTGGCATCGCAAAAATGCGGACACGGGCCATCATGTCCCTGCCAGCCGGCATCGATCCAATGCACCTCAAACGGCAACTCTTTTTCTTTTGTCAGCAACAACGATTTTTTCATATCAGCGGTCGGGCTTCCTCCCCATGAAATCATACTTAATGGCGGCAGCAGGAGTTTGTTGTGACTATCATAAGGCGCATGATATTTAAGCATGAAATGACGGTGGATATTGATAAAATCTCGCACCGTTACTCCATTTCTGAATCCGATAAAATACCCCGGTGCGCGCAAAGTTTCATTAGGTTCCATACAAAAATGATTTTTTTGCATTCCTGATGAAACTTCCCAGTTTTTGCCGTACTTAAATGAATTGCGCAACGAAGTTTCGCTTTTCAAAGAAAATTCCGCCTGCCAAGCTCCGCTCCACCCGACTCCAATGTCATAACCATTGGAATCATCCAAATCAACTCTGAAAAAAGGCAACGCCCTTTCGCTCGAACGCCTCGATTGCTCTGAAATCAAACGAAGCGTATCCTCGCCAGGTTGCGGATATAACCGGCGGTCAATTCGGATAAAATCATGTGCCGTACAGAAAGTTCCAAGGTAATAACTTACCTTTAAGCGATTCCCTGCCGCAGAAAAATCGGTGTTAGGGAGTTTCATTATCCCATAATAAGGCTGCTCCAAAGTTCCCTGCAATGACAACATTTTAAGTTCTTCGATAATTCCGCTTCTATCTTCGGAACTATTGTGGAGAAAAGTTTCATATTCAATATATGGGAAATCTTGGAAAATCGAAAATTTCAAGGTCAAATTAATTCCGCTGTCAGGCACTGTCCATGCAATTTCAGCGAGTTCTTTATCTTCATACTTTTGGGTATTTTTTAGTTGACAAGCAAGTTCGGTTGAATTAAAGTGCTTTCCGTCATATACAAGAGAAAACAAGTTTTTCTTATTATTTTTTAATTCTTCCCAAAAAACATTCCTTTGAATAAACGATTTTTCCATAAGTATCTCCTTTTTTTAAAATTTTTTTTAATAATAAAAATATACTACTGTTTCTTGAACTTTTCCAGTCATTTTATTAGCATTTTCCTATTTAATTTGATTTTTTTTGAAGAAATGCTATATTAGTCTAAATTCAGCAGGTTTATAAAAAATCCACATAAGGAGCAAATATGATAAAAAAATTACTGTTTTTGACAATTCTTGCTGTTGTCTGTATGTTTGTCGGGTGTAAAAAATCAACCAAGCAGGAAAATACACCTAAAGCAGCAGTCGAGTTTAGGTTAGCCCATGTAAATAATTATGCATTAATTGCTCAATCCATTGAATCGCAAAACTTTACGCCGCCGGTCGGCTACGAATTATTGAATTACAATGACGGTGCGCAAGTCCAAAAATTATTCGTCAGCAAACAAATAGAAATGGACGGCAAAAATATTATAAAAGCCGATATTAGAACATCAGAATTTACCGATAAATACAATATTATAGTAACCTTGAACGAAGAAGGATCTCAAAATTTCAGAAAAATCACTCGGGAAAATGTAGGACGCCAACTTGTAATCATCATTGACGAAAAAATTTTAATTGCCCCATACATAGCAGAAACAATTAAATCTCGAACACTTCAAATTTCCAGAGATTTAGAGTTGGAAGAAGCAAAAAACATCGCAAAATCGTTAGGGTACGATGATTCTCCATCATTTCTAGGAAAACTTTTTCCGTCCATCTTCAAGTAACGCACCGTATTAAAAAAAATAGCGACATTTTTCAAAATACCGAATGGAAAAAACCTTGAAATTTGCACTGTCACCCAATTAATATATATATCTGCTTTTTTTTAATGCAAATAGTATTCACAAAAAAACACATTTTTTTCAGTGGAAGTTTATTAAAAAAATACAGGGGAATAGCGAAGATGATTACAGTTTATTTTTCATCCTCATAACTCTCTTTATTCAACAGGCGGTACCGATAAGGTGACTCGCCAAATTTTTTGCGAAATCGGTAGCACAAGTAATTACTGTCACAGAATCCGCATGCCGCTGAAATGTCCGACAACGATTTATCGCTATTCAACAACATAGTTCTCACATGATTTAACCTCAAATTCAGCAGATAACTGAAAAATGACTCCGACATAATCCGTTTAAAACTACGAGAAAAAGTACTTTCACTGCCGCCAAAAATTTTTGCAGCTTTTTCTCTTGTGATTTGATTCATGAAATTCTCATTGAGAAAATTCAAAACCTTATCCAACTTCTGCAACTCGTTATCGCCCTTGTCTTTATGAAACTGTTTTTCATTATAAAAACGGCTTACCGCAACCAATAACTCGGTGAAAATCAACCCCGCATTAAGTTCATAACCGTCAGATTTACTCTGCAACTCTTTTTCAATTCTGTGATAATACATCTGCATCGTATAGATATTTTCCGGCAACAAAACAAGTCGGTGTTCAAAATTAAAGACCGATCGCGACTTCGGTTCAAGATTAAAAAATGTTCTATACCCTGGAATAGCATACAACTTATCCTGATTTATCGGAAGTCTGTCAGGATACCAAATAAAATTCATCAATGATAAGTTTTGCTGGTCATGGTAATGGTGAATTTCGCCCGCAGGGGTGATATAGGTATCGCCGGGACTTAATTGATAAGTTTTCCCCTGATAATCATACAATCCGCTGCCATCTATAACAACAGTCATTTCGTGAAAATCGTGACAATGAATATTTCCCAAGGTCTGCTTGTTTTTTACCGTATTAATTGCAACCGGAGAGTAGCAATTTGCCAACAACAAAAAATCAGATGAATCCATACACTCAATATTATTAATAAATCTTGACACTTTCTACCTCCTTTGTTCAATAATTTACTATAACCTATCAAACCCGTATTGTCAAATGATTTTTTTATTTTTTGACACAATCTTTATATTTTTTGGCATTTTCTTTAAGGTTTATTCTATTTTTATGTGATATATTATATATTGTAACAAATTAAATCATTTACAAAAAAGGAATTAGATTATGGAAAATTTTGACGCAAAAAAACTTGTTTCTCCGCAGTTTAGAGAAGTACCATTGAACCAAATAAAAACCAATGGACTGCTTCGTGAATTTCTGGAACGCCAAAAATCAGGGTTGTCCGGTAATTTCAAAGCTCAAAAATACCCATTTCAATCCTGCCTGTGGGAAGGAGTTATCGATGCTGGTTTCTGGGAACTTGATTATAAAGGCAATGAAGTTCCGATTCCGGGCGATAACCGCTGGTGGCCCTATGAGCAGACAGCCTATCTACTTGATGGATTGTTGCGACTTGGAATTTTAATTAAAGATGAAGAGATGATAAATCTTTTCCGCCGTAATTTAGACTATCTTTTGAAACATGACAATAACGGCAGATTGGGCGGCAAATGTTACAATTACGATTCAGAATGGCCGATGGGAGTGTTTTTCAAAGCGGTAACTGCATACTTGGATGTTTTCAAAGATGAAAAAGTTTTGGATGCATTTCATCGCCATTATCTTGCAGTTCCGCTGAAAGAAATCGGCGACGGAAGCCGCAATATTACCAATATCGAGGGATTAGTCAATATCGCATTTAGAACAGGCGACACGAGTTTAATTGACAAAGCAGAAAAAGCTTATGAGTTATTCAGCACCAAAGAACGAACTGACTATGCCAATATGTCTGTCCCTTTGAAGATGCTGGAAAAAAGCGAAAATATCGTCGTCCATGGCGTGACTTTGTGCGAAGAAATCAAAATTCCTGTAATTCTTTATTTAGCAACAGGTAAAAAGAAATATCTTGATGCCGCCGAGAGAGGTTGGGCAAATGTCATGACTCTTCACGGACAAATTCCGGGAGTCCCCTGCTCCAATGAACATGCTTTCGGTCGAGATCCCGAAGCCGGCTATGAAACTTGTGTGATTTCAGATTCACTCTATACTTTGGGCTTTTTCTTAATGGCAAGCGGCAATGCTTCATACGCTGATCAAGCTGAAAAAATCGCCTATAATGCACTCCCCGGAGCAGTAACCAAAGACTTTTCGGCACTGCAATATTTCTCTGCCCCGAATCAGGTTTTAGCGACACCTTTCTCCAATTCATCAAGTTTCCTCTATGGTTCAGCACCTTTGCGGCAGTACCGCCCCAACCATTTCGCCGCCTGCTGCCCCGGTAATGTCCATCGGGCAATGCCGAATTTTGTTTCGAGAATGTTTATGACTTGTGCGGACGGAACTCCTGCCGCAACATTTTTTGGCCCGGCAGAACTCACAGGGGAATATAACAAAATAAGTTATCACATTACCGAAAAAACAAACTATCCCTTTGAGGGCAAAATCGAATTCAAGTTCGATATAGCAGATAACGGCAAAATTCCTTTTGTGTGGCGTATCCCTGCTTGGTGCAAGACTTATCAAGTCAAACTGAATGGCGAAAATATCAATCTACCTGAAAATAGTAACGGTAACTTCCTCCGCTTGGATGAAATAAAAAACAAAGACACATTGGAAATTATTTTGGAACTTGAAGTTATCCACCGAAGCGACCGTCAATGGAACTATTTTGAGCGCGGAGCATTAGTTTACTGTTTGGAAGTTAAACACTCGACGATCAAAGAAGATCCGACAGAAAAATTCTCTGCTTTGATTATGGAGCCAACTACTCCATGGAATTATGCAGTTTCCCCTGAAGCTAAAGCAACTGTGATAAAAAATTCAGCCGCATCAAATTATCCATATGATTCAGCTCCTGAATTTTTGGAAGTTAAGGCTAAAAAAGTTAAAGGAGCATTTGCTGAACTTTTTGACACCCGTTATACTCCGCAAGTGCCATTATTCTGTGATTTAGAAGAGGACGAAGTAACTTTGAAACTTGTGCCAATGGGGGCAACTGAAACTCGTCTTACTGCATTTCCTGATGGCAAAAAACGCAAAATGTTGCCGGTATTATCAGGTTACATCATTAGAGATACTGAAGTAAGTGGAGCAGAAAAACTGGAAGTTATGGCATTCCGTAATATTGCTAAAGAAATTCGAGTTGATAGAAGCGGATATTTTGATTTGGCAAGATTTTACAAGAGTTCGGGTAAAGGCAATGGAGCATATTTGCAAGTAAGATTTTACGCTGAAAAACCGTGTGAAGCGACTATTTGTGTAATGGTTAGCGATGGTGGAATTGGTTACTTTAACGGCGAAAAAATCTTGGAAATTCCTGCCATTATGGAAGCAGAATTTATGCATCCTCTGCACTTCAAAGTGCAGGCTCAAGCAGGGCATAATCATTTGTTGCTGCATGTGTTTGATGGACTGGAGACCTATGACCATCGTGAAGCATGGGGCGCACTTGTTAAAGTTTTTACGGAGGAAAATTAGATGAATGATTTACAAAAAAGTGTAACAGTTAATCGAGTTACATATTTATTCGGAGCTAATGGGCTTCCGAAAGAGATTCGACTCCCTGCGGAGTTAGACAATGCCAATTTGCTTTTAGATGCGGCAGAATGGGAGATCCGTGATGAAAATAATAACTTGTTGTCAGTAAATTTTACAGATAACAGCACTATGGAAGTTATTAAAAAAAGCGATTATACGACGATGAATTTTCATGCCTTGCAAGTGGGAGAAAATAATCCACTCTATATCAATATCCGTTATTCACTTTATGATGACGGTGCTGTTTTCGCTGAACCGTTTCTTTTCGGCACAATCTGTAATCCGCCGAAATTATCAAAAATGGCGTTGATTTTTCATTTAAACATGGCGAATTATGAGAAAATCCGTTTTGCCATGCCGTACCGTCCGAAAGAAGTTGACGGCAAACTTATCCAAACTTCTGCACCTGAACGAGAATTAGTTCCGGGCGATGACCGCATAATTGAAGACGGAATTTTTCCGCAGATTGGTTTGTATTGCATTTCAGCAAATGATGTAGCATTTTATGCAGAAATTTTTATGGAATCTGACGGGTCAGCGGCAGGTAAAAATGCCGATACTGAGTCAAGTGTAATTTGGGATAGTGGCAATCCGACGCTCACTTGGAATTTTCAGAACCGTCCTGATGCGCCTGTTTGTGGACCATGGCAATGGAGAAATCGTTTTGGTTTTGTAATTGCTCCTGCGCCGATTGAGCGGAAGTTTCCCCCTTTTGCAATGTATCACTATATTGACAATTTTGAGCGTTATCCTGATGATGAAACTTTGGCAAGCATTGCTGACAGCGGAGCAGATGTATTGATTATCCATGAGAATTGGCGAAGCGACATTCAGAATGGCGGACAGCCGATCAATTTGAAGCGACTGCGTAAAGTTATTGATTTTGCCCATAAACATAATATCCGAGTTGCCTTGTACATGCGAGGAGTTGAACCCTCTGTTGGCGAAAATTATCTTGATTGGTTTTCGGAACTTTTAATTCCTGATTATGACGGGCTCTATATGGACTACGGCGGACCTTTCGGCTTTATGAAAAAGCCTGATGAATTGAATCCGGGCGGCAGTATCTTATTCCGTCACCACTATAATTTAGCACGTTTACGCCGAGAAACTGCCGGCAAAAACGGCTTTGTACTTTCGCATACCGGTCCGATGTATTCAGCAATCGGCATGACTGGCGGATTGATTGATGGCTATGTTTCAGGAGAGGGCGAAAAGGGGTTGCTTATTCGCAGTCAATTTGACCACGCCTATTTCTCTATGGCGGCAGTTTGTTCTAGTTCGCTTTGGAGTGCGGCATTTCCTGAATACGGCAGCAAAGCAATTATTCCGTTTCTGGCGGCGACGGGGCAATATCCGCATGTGCCATTGGGGACTCAATTCAAAAGTTGTTCACTTTCACACCCGCCTTGTGGCGGAATTAATGACCAAGTTTTCATGCCCTTATGGCGGTTGTGGCAATTAATGAAAGGCAAAACTGACCTCAAAGTCTATAATGACTACAACTCTTACGGAATTTTCCCGAAAGAAAAAAATATTTCACATTATATGATGTGCAAAGACAATGAGTTAGCAGTTTGCATTTACGGTAACTTCTCAAAAGAAACTCAAAAGGTCAATGCTTCAATCAATTGGGAAAAAACCGATTTTAACGCAAAAGATGAAAAAGTTACATTATGTATTAACGGAGAAGCAATTCCATTCAACGGAGATTTTTTCGAAATTCCGCCGTTGGGAGTTGCGGCAATCGTAGTCGGCGAAGCGAATTTTTCGGCATACACCAGAGCATTCCCTGAACTTACAGAAAAGGGCAAAAACTATTTGAAAAAAGTGGAAATGCAGAAAAAATATCGTGAATGTCCCGAAGAAGCGGATAATTATTATTTGCGAATCAGTGTACCTGATATTGCAATTACTTATGAAAATTCAATGGTGCTTGATCTCTACGACAATCGATTTGTTTTGGGCGAAGTCGCAGAAGACGGCACTTTTAAAAAGTTGGGATACCTCGGCAAAAACGGTTTCCAAAAAGAAGAAACCGCCAAAGAAAATTTCGTTACCAATGGAATGGAATCACCGTGGATTGACTTGAAAGAAATAGTCGGAAGCGGAACTAAACACTTGGCAATTTGGAGTTTGCATAGAGGAGATTTGTACTATGTCAATGTGCCATTTTACTCCTTTATTCAAGTTGAATTGGGTAAAAAATCGGGACATAGTGACTATATGATTGAATTTATGAACGAATTGGAGGAGGATAGAGCATTTATACACTTTACTGTAAAAATCAAATAAAGGCCTAACTATATATACCTGTTTTGCCGTTTTTTTAAAGATTTTTATAAAAAATTGATAAAAATAATGATTTTTTGACCGAATCTTTATATTTTTTGACAATATTTTTAAGGTTTTTTAAAAAAAATGTGGTATAATATATATTGTGTATAATATATAATAGATCAAAAATTGAATTTAGCAACACACGGGGTGTTGTTAAAGATAGAAAAAAGAGGCAAAAAAGAAAATCAACCTCAATTTTCGGTATTAATGAGGACGGTATTCCCATTAATATTTTAACAAAAAGTCTAACAACAAAAGGAGACAAAAAAATGAAAAACTTCAAATTTACTTTAATTGAATTGTTGGTGGTTATTGCAATCATTGCGATTCTCGCAGGAATGTTGCTTCCCGCACTTAACAAAGCTCGTGAAAAAGCTCGTGCAATTTCATGTGCAAACAACCTCAAAACCTTGGGTTTGGGCAGTGCGATGTATGTAAATGACTCTGCTTATTATCCAAATAACGGTTCAGGCATAAGTTCATCATGGATGCACAAAATTGCTCCTTATATCGGAGTTGAATTAAATGCTTCAGGCGTTTTTGATAATGACCAGAAAGTAGCAGTTATCAAGTGTCCTTCTGATTCAGCACCTATGCAGAAAGGTAATGGATTAGGCGGTAAGGAAGGTGTATCTTATGCAGGCAATCAGGGTGTTATGAGAAAAGGTCCTTCTGATGCTCCAGATACAGTAGGTGCTCATGCAGGATTGGTCAAGAATGCGTCTCAGCAAATCCTTTTGTATGATGGACGTAGTGCAATCAGTGGTACTTACTACACATACAGCTATGCTGCATATCGTCATGGTGGCAGCAGTGTTCAGTTGCCTGGTTCTACATCTTCTACTTACACTGGCGATCGCAATATTAAAGTTGGCATTAATCTTGCATTCTGCGACGGCCACGTTGAAGCATGGAATAAAATTATTCACCGCGATTACTGCGCAGCTCCTGCTGATAAGAGCGATCTTTATTACAACTGGATTCTTCAGTAAAGCATAATTAGCAACTATAAACCGGCAGATAATCTTTCACAAATTATTTGTCGGTTATTTTCAAACCAACATTTCATTTTTTTGAGGTAAATATGAAAAAATTTATATTGTGCCTATTATTTGCTGTGTCAAATTTAGGCTTATTGGCGGATATTGTCAAAATTTCGCCGGCAGAAAGACCGATTGAAATCGTAATTCCTGCTAACGCTAATCACGGTATCCGCTATGCCGCACAGGAATTAAGTTACCATATCGGCAAAGCAACTGGGGCAACACCAAAAATTGTTAAAACTACTCCGTCATCTGACAAATTTATCATCTCTCTCGGCGAAACTGATTTCGCTCGTGAAAACGGAGTTACTGGTGTCGGCATGAAACACAATCACGCCCGTGTTGTCGGCGATAAAGATAAACTCATTATCAGCGGTAACGACCGTGGAAATAATTTAGCTGCTTTATTAATCGAAACATCCGGCACACTCTTTGCTGTTTACAATATTTTGGAAAATTACAATGGTGTCCGCTGGCTTTTCCCCGGAAAAGACGGCGAAGTTATTCCGAAATCTGAAACCTTTAACTTTAAAGGCGGTGATTGGGTTTCCAATACCAAACTCAAATTCTTTTTCTGGCGTCAGCAATGGACTTTGAGAAAAAATTGGAGCAGTGAATCCAATTTTTCAAGTTACATGCACAATGAAACCATTTGGTTGCTCCGCCATCGCAGCAACCGTGACTTGTCTGAACAGCATTATCCGCACGGTTTTGAAAAATGGCCAGCAAAATATTTAAAGACTAATCCAGAATTTTTCAATTTGCTCCCTGATGGAACTCGCCGTTCTGACCCGACTTACTGGGGTGGACAACAGCACTTGATTAGTATGTGTACTTCAAATCAATCTTTCAGAGAACAGATTGTCAAAGATTGGATTGCTTCGTATAATCCTAATATCCCAAGAATTAACTTAAAGTGCAATGATACTTCTTGGAAGTGTACCTGTCCTGATTGTATGGCAGAGGATGAGTCTGAAATTGATTCTGCAACTCGTTTGAGCAAGGCAAAGGAACGTTTCGCTAAAGGCGACCGTCTTTGGGCAAAAGAACTTGGAAGTACAACCAAGAGAATTATTAAATTTTATAAAGCAGTCGAAAAACTCGCCGATGAAATGGCTCCTGACAAAAAAGCTAAATTTTCAGGTCTTATCTATGCTAATCAGGCAGAAGCTCCAGAGGCAGGAACTTATTTAGGAGATCGTTATCAACTTTGTTTCTGTCCTCCATATATGTTCCCATACCCGCAGGTAAAAGTTGACAAGTACAAACAGATGTGGTCAG
>JAZRSP010000328.1:0-7154 GCA_045651565.1 Victivallaceae bacterium
CATCAAAGGCAACCGCTTTGAGTTTGAAACCGATATGCTTCTTATCTCAAAAATCCGCAAGTTTGAACTCCTCTCATACACTATTGAAACAATTTACTTTGCCGCTAATGCCGGGACACATTTCCGTCCGATTAAAGACGGCTTGCAAATTTATTGGCGAATTTTCAGAATTCTTTTCTGGCAATTTTTCAAGTTTGCTCTATCCTCATTATCAGCGGCGATATTGGATATCGGGCTTTTTGCAATATTTTTCCATGCAGTCTTCAAAGAAGACTCCATTCTGCAATTGACCGACAATTTATCAATAAACAGCAGGGTTCTCTGGTCATGTTTAATTGCGAGAGCGATTTCATCGGTTTGGAATTTTATCGCTAACCGCCGATTGGTTTTCCGCAGTCATGGCAGCGGCAAAACCGCACTTATAAAAGAACTTTTGAAATACTATTGTTTGGTGATCGCAGTTTTTGTTATTTCCTATCTTTTAACCGACTTGATGGATAATTTCGTTGAAGAACGCTACTTAACTTATATTAAAGCGGCAATTGATACAATAATTTTTATTCTTATTTTCTATATCCAAAAAATCTTTATTTTCAAAAAGCGTTCACGCAACACCAAATAAAAAAACTGCCGCATACTTTTTATCGTATGCGACAGTCAAACTTAAATTCAACAAACTTATTTGAAAATAAGTGTATAGATTTCACTGCCTTTTTTCATCTGAATATTGACCTTGAACGCCTCATTCGGCAAGACATCACTGCCATTTGCCCAAGTGATAACTTTTTCGGTATCATCTCCTGAAAATTCAGCGGTAAAACCATTTAATTTATTACCATCTGCATCGGTCAAGAAGATTTTGAACTCACCTTTGGCATTCAAAAGCAAGCGATTATTCTCTGCCTTAAAAGTACGGCTGATTAATTCAGCATCATCTTTGGCACTTACGACAATCCAACCGTCCTCACGGATTTCCGCCAAGCCGACACAGGCGTTTGCTTCGTGCATATCCTTCGCCAAGCCTTCCCAGCCGCCGATTTCCTTAAAAAAAGCCCACTCTTCGGGGAGATTTCTACCGCTGAAACTGCGTTTAAGCATAGTCGGTGTGATGTGGCTGATATCGTCATGGTAAGTATTGTAGAAATGCTGTCTTCTGTGGGCGCTTCCCAATGTGAAATAATACTTGCCATTGTACTTAACCGGCAACGCTTCGAGGAAGTTCATACCAAAAAGCCAATCACCCACTTTTCCGTTCGGGATAAAAGGTTTCGGATTTTCCAAGCGATTCCAGTTCAAACCGTCACGGCTGAAAATGACTTCGGGATAAATCTGCTGATTACTGCAATGGTACACCCAAATGTAGCCCAAAAAGAAGTTTTTATCAACTCTATGATAATATGCACCGTAATGCTGATAACTCCAATGATCATTCAAATTCGGCACAGTCAAGTGATGAATTTTCCAATTCAAACCGTCAGTGGTGTAAAAAATTCTCATGATACGATTGATTTCGGGCAAATTATCATACTCGACAGTAAAGGGTTTGAAGCGGCGGATTTTAGCGGCTTTGCAGGCAAAAAGTGTAGTACCATCTTCGGAGAGATACTGCGGAGCGAAGTTATCATTGCCGTCATAAACTTCTTCCAAATCCTCACCTGAATATGAGAATCTGTCAATAAGCAGCGGTTCTTTGGTAAGCACAAGCCATTCACCGGGATTTTTCTCCCAAATAGGATAAAAACTCCAAGTTTTCATGCCGTATTTGGTAATATCTCCTCTACTCGGCGGGAACCAATGGACACGAACCTCATTCAAAGGAATTTTGCCATCTGATTCTTCATAGAATCGCAAAGTTGATTTTTCGAGCGGCACTTTAACTCCCCATTTCGGCACAGCGGCAGGATTCAAGGGAGCGAAAGGAGCTTCCATGCGTTTATTTGGGATTCCGTCGGGAGCAGTATCGCTGATAGTCCAGTTAACCAAGTCTGTACTTGAAGCAAAATGAGCTTTTCTATCTTTACCGGAGCGTGTTGCATCAACAAAGTGAATTACAAATTTTCCATCTTCACGAATATTCAAAGCAGCAGAACCTCTGGCAGTCTGAACTCCGCGATCGGGAGCAAGCGGTGTGGTTGCCTGATAAGTTTTTGCGACTGAACTTTCGGTTGAAACATTACTGCGTTTCTCGAAATGGAAGTTGTCAACCGGGAAAATTTTAGTTCCGGCGACATCGATTACGCCACTCGGCGGTACAGCTTTGCCATTTCTATTAACACGCAAAAGTCGCTTCAATTCGCCTTTAACTGAAACATTTTCATCAATAGATTTCAGGCAAAAAAGATAACGACCGTCCTTAAAATCGGTAATATCGAAAGAAAATTTGTTGTCGCCTTTTTTAATTACGGTAGAACCTTTTTTTATCAACTTGCCGCTTTTGTAGTCGGTCAACTCATATTCTGCATTGAAGTCGGCAACCTCATCAACCATTTTCAAAGAAATTGTCGCCTCATTTTCTTCACGGAAAATCGGCAAGGGAAAATCTCCCTGCAAAACAGAAGTGATGATTTTGGTTGAAGTAAGTTTAGTGTCTGCCGAAAAAAGTTCGACTTCACGAATATAGGTATAATGATCAGCAGGAGCAATAACTCTGCTTGGTTCAGCACGGCGACCGGTATCGTTTGATGCTGTTATGGTAATTCTCAATGCTTCTGCTTTCGCTGCGGGGAAAGCATGGAGAAAGTAATATTCCTTATTGGAATCAACTCCGCTATTGATATAGTTCGGCTGATTTTTGCCTTCTCCTACTACATGATAATAACCGTTGCTCAAAATCTCAACCTTATAAGATTTAAGCCCAGTCTCGCCGGAGGGATTGGCTGAATTTTTTATATCACCTGAGTAGATTCTGACCAAATTCACAATAGCAGGCTCTGCCAAAGTGATTTCCAAAACCGCAGGCATACCGACAACTCCGACACCGGAGTTGTCATTAATATCGCCGTCTATTACCTTGCCGGCATCAATTTTTACTTTTTTTTTATCAATCAATTCTGCACGACCGCCATTAGTTGCGGCAGCTACATTGACACGGTTGAAGTCAAATGACATCCCTTCGGGAGCAATAACTACATCGTCAACAAAAACCGCCTTGCCGGGATCACTTACAGAAGCAATAAATTCTGCTTTTTTCACACCTTCACTTGAAATACTTCCGGTGGGAACCGTACCGATGACGGTTTCAGTTCCGCCGATAACCAAAATAACTTCGGAATTTTCTGCGCCGATATTGTAACGGAGTTTGCACCATTCACCGGCAGGGAGGAAAAATTTAGTTGCGTGATAGCGTTTAGCCTCCAAGTCATAGAGGTGAATTCTGCCGGTATAATCACAAAGCAACCCAAGTGCATTACCCTTGCTTGTACCGCCGATTCCGACAGTAAAAGCCGCTTTATCCTCACGATTCAAAGAAGCCTCAAACACACACGGAACTTTGATCGGCTCTTTGATTGTATGTACAACCAAAGGAGCTTGACCTACGCTTGGATCCATGCGGGTAACTTTGGCGGAATGAGTACCGCTTACGGCATTTTCAGTAGAAATTTTTACCGCGCCTGTTTTAGTGAAAACGCCCCAATTTCCGGTATGGAAGTCACTGCGGTCGATAATATAACCGCTGCCGGAGAGTTTGCTGAAAAACGCTTCGTTTTCAAAATTTTGATAAATGTAGTTTTCTTCCGCTGCAAATGCCATGCACAAAGTCGCAAGGCAAGTAGCCCAACCGAACAAAAATTTTCTCATAAATGTCCTTTCTTGTTATGGTTATTTTGTTTTGACATTATCGATAATCACATTCAACTCACCACTTTTATTAAGCGGAACGAAGTTTATAAAACTGATATCCTGCTGAACCAAACGATTGAATTTGCCGATTTCAGTCTTATTGCCGTTATTGTCAATAATCGCAAGTTCATAAACTCCATTGCTTAAACGAATTTCAGCAGTGTACCAAGTATCAGGAGAAATTGCAAAATCACTCACAACATTTTTTACCTTGCCGTTTTCGAGAGTTTTGGCATAAACTCTGCCATTTTCCACGCTCCAACTGATTGCGCCTGATTTGGTGCGAAGTCCGATATTATTGACGAAACCGCCATTTGGTGCAGTTTTAAAATCAAACGAAATGGTATAATCTTTTGTTCCATCCCAAGCGTAACTATCACGACACCATGCAGTTAAAGGAGTTTTAAAAATCCCTGCGCCCTTGCCGTTTCTGCCATCAAGGAATTGCACTCTGTCAGGCATGAAAAATCCCCAAGCACTTCGTCCATTATAATAATCTCCACCTCCAGGACTTGGTTTGCGATTTTCAAATCCCTCGGTAAAAAGGTCTTTATACTCCTGACGGACAAAAGGCATAGTTTTTTGGGTAATCGGAATTTCCGCAGGTGCTTTCCAACCCCATTGCAGTGGGGCGTTGCTATTATAAGCACAAGAAACAATATACATAACGGTTTTTGCTGATTTTTCTGGCGGCACATTCACAATCAAGCGATGACCTTTGCTGTGTTTGATTAATTGATAGCCGTCACGAGCATCGGGTTTCAAAGTAACACCATTCAAACGAATATCAAGCAAATCGACATTATATTTATCGCTGATTTGAATATCAAACGCAAGTGAAATACCATTAGCAGGGCCTTTGGCTTCTTTTAGATTTGAAATGGAGAAAACCTTGCCGACTCTGCCTTCCGGACCAAGTTTGATAAATTGGTCAATCGCGCTCCACTTGACAGTATCTGTGTCGGGGCGATTTTTGAAAATTTTGGTTGACTTGGTATCGTAAGAATTAGCAACCGGCAAATTGCCGATAAGTTCTCTTTCGCCATTGCTTCCAATAGTTACAATACGGAAAATTCGGTAAGAAACCGAAGGGGCAGCACCCCAAGTTTGAATTTCATCAAGTTTATTCCACAATTCAACACGGCTTGCTCGTCTTTCGCCCGGAGTTGTACCCCAAGACTGCACCATGAAACCGCCCCAGTCGGTCAATAAGTTATCCACCGGCAAACTTCCGTCTGCTTCTTTCGGCAGATTCATGCCGTATTGCAAAATTCCACGCACCGCATCCGCCGCCATATTTTCGTGACCGATCTCAAAAATAATTGGCATGGTGTGATATTTCAAGTAAGGATACATATCAGAGTAGAAGAAATCTCCTGAATCTCTGAACTTGCGAGGAAAATTCTTTCCTGGGTCATTAACTGAAATCATTCGCTGAATTTCTTCATCGAGATCATAACTGGGTGTTCCGCTTTCTGCTGCAACCTTGCGGACATAAGTAATTAAATCAGTTGCCCACGGGCGCAAAACATGATTACTCCCTGCACTTCCAATATACTGGGTCATAATGATTCCGGGGTAAAGTCGCCCTACTCCGTGAAAGTCAACCAATAATTCCGGCTGCATCTCATCCAAAACTTTGCAGAAAGCAACTAATTCCGGAGTATTTTCCGGTTTTTTCGGCACTAAATTTTTAATATCCCAGTGGTTTCCTCTGCCGGCGGCATAGGGGTCAATACCCTTGCTATTCATCGGACTTTCTGAACGGAAATAACCGAAAATATTACCGCAGGGGATAACTTTAATTTCATAGTAATCGTGAAATTTTTTTGCCTTATCTGACACTAAATATTCCAAAACCGCCATTGCACTTTGCAGAGCGGAGCGTTCTGCACCGCCGTGACTTGCAACCATGAGAATCTTGAATTTTTTATCGGCAGGAATATTGAAATTGGTAATAGTCATGCAGTACATCGGGTCATTTTCGAGAGTTTTGCCAAGGACTTCGAGTTTGCAGAAATCATGTTTTTTGTCCCAATACTCCAATGAACTTACAAAGACGCTCCAATCTACATAATTGCCTTTGCCAAGATTGGCTCTTCCCTCATAAGTTTCATCGGCAGTACCGATTGCAGAATAATTTTCTTTCGCCCACGGACGGGGCATATTTTTCAAGTTTTCCCGAACTTCTGCCGCTTCATCGGCATACAAAATAGTTCCTATTGAAAACACCGACAACAACAACCCAATTGTTTTTTTCATAGCTTTCTCCATAAAAAATTCACTCACTTTAATAAAATAGCATTACCTCCACTTAAATGCAAATAATATTTAACATTTTTTTTACATTTTTTAGGCATTAAATCAAAAACAAAAATAATTTCAAAAAAGCGTGTTGTTTTGTTTTTAAACAACACGCTTCAAGGAGAATAGATTTTTTATCTATTTTTATGTTTCATTAAAAAGCATCGCCTTCTTCGTAAACAACACCACTGACAGCGGGGTGAGCTCTATGACCGCCGAAATCCCATTTGGTATTTTCGCCGCCTTGGAGTTGTTTTTTGGTGAGAGCTTCGACGTGACCGTCAACCATAGCCGCATTGGCTTTGTTGTTGTGGCGGCAGTGAACAGCACGAGAAGCATTAGTACCTACACCGTCAGACCACTGCATTTTGTTATAATTAGTGGTGACAGAATCGATAAAAAGAACGGTAGAGGGAGCAGATTTCGGCCAGTTTGTGGCACCGTAAAGACCTGAATTGTCAACGAATTTTTCGATAAGCATGGGATCTTGTCTATTGAATGAACCGTAAGCACCGCTGATCAAGAAAAGAGTTGAATCTCCTGCATATTTAGCACCTGAATGCCATGCAGGACAAGCGAGCCAACCTTGCGGAACAACATAGTCAGCACGGTCGGTTGCATTGTTTTGAATATAGCCGCCACGACCCAAAATTTTCGGCCAAGCACCGCCATTGTGTTTTACTTTGTCCAAGTCATTCGGAAGCAACATGCCATTGTAGTCATTGGCATACAACAAAACATATTGTGCGCATTGTTTAAGATTGCTTTGACAGCTTGCTGAACGGGCAGCAGCACGAGCCTTATTGAGAGCCGGAAGCAACATTCCTGCCAGAATTGCAATAATTGCAATGACAACTGTCACTGCAAATATTTAAAAAAATAAGAAAATGAACAAAAAAAACATTAAAAGAAAGGCAAAATCATGAAAAATTTGTTCAAATTCACCCTCATTGAGTTGTTGGTTATCACTTCAAATAAGTCCAACTGCAATATAGTATAGCACAAGTTTT
>JAZRSP010000329.1:0-7666 GCA_045651565.1 Victivallaceae bacterium
ACAGTCAAATCACCCTCCATGCCGTCCGGACATTGCTCCGGAGCAATGTCAATATCAGCAGGAAAACCCTCAAATTCAGAAACCAAAAATTTCTTTAAATCATCAATAAATAAGTAATTCATCTTCTAACCTGTAATTTATAAAGTTGTTTTGATAACTACGGCCTTTTCGCCCTCTTTTACTTCCGGGATAATTGAATAATCTCCGAAAACATAGGGGATCAAAACGGTTTCGCCGCAAGCAACATCTACCATCACATCCTGATTGCCAACTTTTAACGGTGCATCAGTCGCACTGATTAAATGGAAACTCTGGCTGTTTGAGGTCGAATCATTCCATGTATCAACCAAATGCAGCACTTCAATATCGAAAAACTGACAATTTTTCACATACGGGAATTTGCGGTTATAAGGACGCATATCGGCAGCACCGGAAATTTTCGGACTGGTACGATTCATAAAATTGACCGATTTAACCCCCAATTCGACATGGAGTTCACGAGGTTTGCCGTTGCTGTCAACTCTGCCCCAGTCGCTGATACGGTAAGTTGTATCGCTATTCTGCTGAATTTCCAAAATCAAATTTCCTGCACCGATTGCGTGCAAAGTTCCGGAAGTAATAAAATATCCGTCACCGACATTTGAATCATAGATCTGCAACAAATTTTCAACCTCTGAACTATCAAGCAAGTCCACCAATTGTGAACGAGTTGCTTTACTATTCAAGCCTGCCAAAATTTTACCATGCTTTTCTGCGCCCAAAATATACCACATTTCAGTTTTCGGTTCGGCAGTTCCGCCGATTTCGGCACAACTTGCTTCGTCAGGGTGAACTTGAAGTGACAAACGATCGCCTGCATCAATGACTTTTACCAACAACGGGAAAACCTGACATTTTTCGCCTTTGGGACCGAGCAGACTTGAACGGAATTTTTTCATTAACTCACCGAGCTGCATGCCCTGCAATTCGCCATTTGTAACGACACTTTGGGCATCACTTCTATCGACAATTTCCCATGCTTCACCGATTGGGTCTTTGGTTTCCGGGAGTTGACGATTCAATTTGGAACTCATCATGGTTCCGCCCCAAATACGCTCCTTGTAAATCGGAGCGAACTTCAATGGATATAACTTGCTCATAATTCTATTCCTTATTATTCATATTTTAATTCTTCACATTTCAATTTCAAATAATCCGGGATTCTGACAACTCTTTTTTTATCTCGATCCACGCAGACCAAAACCACATAACCTTTTGCCAAAATTTCGCCGTCACGATAAATTTCAGTTGCAATTTTGATTGTCGCACCTTTTGCCTCGGCGATGTATGAACGCAAGGTCAATAAATCATCATATTCGGCACTTGATATGTAATCACAATGCGCCTCTCTTACTGGCAAAATTAATCCCATTTCTTCCATTTTTCGGTAAGGCAAACCCGATTCACGCAGCATCTCGGTACGACTGCGCTCAAATAATTCCAAATAATTGGCGTAATAGACCACTCCCATTTGGTCGGTATCACCATAAGACACCCGATAAGTTGATTCAAAATAAGCCATTTTCTCTATCCTGCAATCCTACATATTAATTTTATCACAAATTGCCGATACCGCTTCATCGATTGACATATTGCTTGTATCAATCAAAGTTGCGTCATCACATTTTTTCAAGGGAGCAATCGCTCTCTCTGAATCCTGTTTATCTCTCTCGGCAATCGAATCCGCAACCTTTTGCAAAGCCTCTTGGGTGTAGGTTCCGCCGTCTTGTTTCAATCGTCTTTCGGCTCTCACCATGGGCGAAGCGGTAACAAAAAACTTCCAGTTTGCATCGGGGAAAACCACGCTGCCGATATCTCTGCCCTCCATGACAACCAATTGATTTTTGGCAATTTTTCTCTGAAAATTCTTTAAAAGATCACGAACTTCGGCAATAGCGGCAACCTTGCTGACGATTGAAGCAACTTCGAATGCCCGAAGTTCTTTATCCAGCTTGCGATTATTCAAAAAGAGTGCATACTCATTTGTTTCATCAAGTTTATAATCCAACTGGATATTTTTCAGCGCCGCACTAATTGCGCAACTATCATCAATTGCGACTTCATTCTGCAACATATACCATGCGATTGCCCGGAACATACTGCCAGTATTGATATACGGAATCGAAAGTCGTTTAGCCAAATAAGATGCAATTGTACTTTTTCCTGATGCCGCCGGCCCGTCAATTGCTATAACACTTACTCCCATTTTCTCTCCCTGTAATTAATAACTTTTCCTCTAAATGAAAAAGGGGACACTCTTCTGTCCCCTCTTACGAATTTTATCTGCCGCTGCGAGAACGGAGTCTGCCGGATTTCAAAAATCCTTCGTAGTTTCGCATAGAAAGATGCGATTCCAACTGCGTTACGGTATCCAAAGTAACACCGACGATAATCAGAAGACTTGTCCCTCCGAAGAACTGAGTCACATTGAAAGGAATGTGAGCATTCGTATACATGAACATCGGCAAAATCGCCAAAATCATCAAAAATACTGTACCACCGAAGGTAACTTTGGTCATAGTGTGATCCAAGAATGCACTGGTTGCACTTCCGGGGCTGATACCGGGGATGTAAGCACCTTCTTTTTTCAAGTTGTCTGCGATTTGGAGCGGATTGAACTGAGTTCCGACCCAGAAGTAACTGAAAAGGAAGATCAAAACAGCATAAGTTAACATATAACCCCATGTGCCTTGTCCGAAGAATGCTGCCGCTTTGTACCATTCAAGATACTGGAAAAGCAACGGTGGGAACATCATAATTGAACCGGCAAAAATGATCGGCATAACACCGCCGAAGTTGACCTTCAACGGCATATAAGTTGATGAACCGCCCATCTGGTTGCCGATAGTTTTGCGAACCATCTGAATCGGCACACGGCGATAGCCCTGTGAGAGCAGAACTGTTGCCGCAGTTACCGCAAAGAAAAAGATGATTAAAAGCAACAAGTGAATCAAGTTAAATGTAGTATTTGCCGGAGTTTGTCCTGCCTGAACCATAGTAATCAAGTCCGCAATCGCACCGGGCAAACCTGCAATAATATTAATGGTAATAATCAAAGATACACCATTACCGATACCGCGGTCGGTAATTTCTTCGCCCAACCAAACAAAAAGCATACTGGTACAGGTAAGAACCAGAATTGACATCAAAACGAAAAGCTGCTGATTGCCGACGAAAAGCGATTTACCTGCATCAAGTGCCGGCAAACCGAAATTGCCCGGATTGACCATGGTCATAGCAACCACACTACCCTGAACCAAGCAGACGATAATAGTCAAATAACGGGTGTATTGATTGAGTTTCTGGCGGCCGGAAGCCCCTTCTCGCTGCATTTTTTCCAAAACCGGAAGGGTCGGGGTAAGCAACTGAATGATAATTGAAGCGGTAATGTAGGGCATAATTCCCAAAGCTCCGATAGCGAATTTCTCCAAAGCACCGCCGGAAAAAAGCGAAATTGTACCGAGAAGTCCGCTACCTGCACTTTTTGCAAGTTCTTGCATGTAAGCAGAAAGTTCCACGCTGTCCACACCCGGACAGGGCAAATTACTTGCGAAACGCACCAATACAATAATCAATACAGTAAACAACAATCGACTGCGCAATTCTTTTACGCGAAAAATGTTAAAAAAAGCTTTCCACATCTTAAAATATCCTTTATAGTTAATAATAAAATTTTTGTATTCCTTAAAAGATAGCACACTTTTAAGGTTTTTTCAAATCAAAATCAAGAAATTTTGTCTTTTTTTGAAGAAAAATTGCAGAATACTCCATAATGCTTCATGCCAAAGCGCATTCAGCAATTAAAAACACCCGATTCTTAATTCTGCATTATGAATTCTTAATTATTAATTTTATAACACCATTCCGGCAATCCAGCCGAAAATCAACAACGGAATATTGAAGTGGATAAAAGTCGGTACAGTCGAATCATAAATATGATCATGCTGCCCGTCCGCATTCAATCCGGCAGTCGGCCCCAAAACTGATTCAGACACCGGAGAGCCTGCGTCGCCCAAAGCCCCAGCAACCGCAACAATAGAGAATGTCGCAACCGGACTTATCCCCATTTTCATGCACAAAGGAACATAAATTGATGCAATCAGCGGCACGGTTGAAAAGGACGAACCAATTCCCATAGTAACTATAAGTCCGACCAAAAGCATCATAAATACCGCCACACCTCTCTGATCAGCCATACTTCCGGAAATTATATCTACCAACTCCTGGATTGCTCCGGTTTCATTCATCACTGCGGCAAACCCTTGCGCTCCAATCATTACAATACCGATTCCGCCCATGAGATAGATCCCCTTGCTGAAAACATCCTGGGTATCTCGAAGCGAAATCACTCCTGCCAGCACAAAAACCAAAATTCCCAACAACGAAGCAATGACCAGTGAATTCAAAAGCAATTGCCCAACAAATCCTACAATAATCGCAATAACTCCTGCAACAACATACAACGGCTTAATCTGTACATTTTCCGGAGCAAATTCAACTGTTTTTGTATCATCGTACTCTCTCGGTTTGCGGTAACTTACAAAAATCGCAAACAACAAACCGATCAACATTCCCAATGCCGGGATCCACATTGCCTTATACGCCACATCAGCAGAAACCTCTAAACCATTAATAGTCAAGTTCTTAAGAATTACTCCATGCAAAAATACTTTCCCGAAACCATAAGGCAGAAACATGTACGGTGTAATAAGACCGAAAGTCAAAATACAAGCAATCATTCTTCGGTCAAGTCGCAACTTTTCAAAAACATGAAGCAAAGGAGGAATTAAAATCGGAATAAAGGCAATATGTATCGGAATTAAATTCTGTGAAGAAATGGCAATACAGGTCAACATAAAAAGCAAAATATACTTAAATGCAAAAAGTTTTTTCGGAGTATTAGCCATACCTATCCGCTTAAAGAGCAAATGAGCCAATAATTCCGTAATTCCCGATTTGGAAATTGCAATCGAAAAAGCCCCCAACATTGCATAACTGAAAGCAATTTCTGCTCCATTTCCTAACCCTTTGGCAAAGGCATTCATTGCCAGTTCGACACCGTTTTTCAACCCTTCTGCCACACTTGTAATTGAATTTACCGAATCAAGTTCAGCGCATACACCACCCACAATTGAAGCAATTATGAGCGAGAAAACAACATTTAATCGAGAAACGGCAAGCACCAAAAGCACCACAACCGCAATTAAAACCGGATTAGTTAAAAGTTCCAGCCACATAAATTTATTCCTCTTTTTCCTTGTCTAAACAGAAAGGGGCGAAATCAATCGCCCCCCTCTTGTAATTAATTAAAATTATTTACCTGCCTGACATGCTGTAATTGCCATAACACCGTAAATATCTTCGGCATTGGAACCACGTGAAAGGTCGTTCAAAGGCTTTGCCAACCCCTGCAAAATCGGTCCGTATGCACCTGCACCTGCCAAACGCTGGGTAAGTTTGTAAGCAATATTTCCTGCATTCAAATCAGGGAAAATCAAAACGTTTGCACTACCTGCAAGCGGACTTTCCGGAGCTTTGGAAGCAGCAACCGAAGGAACGATTGCGGCATCAGCCTGCAATTCACCGTCAGCAATAATATCCAAATTTTCTTCGGCGATTTTTGCTTTTAATTTAGCGGTTGCTTCAACAACTTTTTCCAAAAGTTCATTCTGTGCGCTGCCATAAGTTGAGAATGACAACATCGCAACTCTCGGAGTTTTGCCCATAAGCGCACGATAAGTATTAGCAGTGGCAATTGCAATATCAACAAGTTGGTCGGCGTCGGGATTGGGATTTACACCGCAGTCACCGAAAAGCAAAACATTGTCGCCGGCAGAGGCGGGAGTTTTCAAGTCCATTACGAAACAGCTGCTGGCGATTTTCATACCAGGAGCAGTTCCGATACAGTGGAAAGCCGCACGAAGCATGTCGGCAGTTGAAGCGATTGAACCTGCAACCAAACCGTCAACCAAACCATGTTTACTCATCATTGCACCGTAATAGATACGGCTTTTCATCATAGCAGTTGCTTTTTCGAGAGTCAAACCTTTTGCCTTGCGTTTTTCGTAAAGTTCATTTGCGTAAACTTCAAATTCCGGACTTGCCAAGTAGTCAAGTTGTTCAAATTTGCGTTCAGAGATACCTGCTTTAGCGCAAGCTTCTGCGATTTCCGCTTCAGTACCGAGAACGACGACTTTTTTAACCATGCCGTTTTCAATTGCCATGTTTGCGGCGGTAACGACACGGGGATCTTGCCCTTCGGGAAGGACGATTGATTTGCCAAGTTCCTTGGCTCTTACTACAAAACTATCAATAGCAGACATTTTTATTCTCCAATTCTTATTTTTTTACCAAACTCAAAACACTTCTTGCGATCATAAGTTCTTCATCAGTGGGCATTACCAAAAGTTTAATCTTACTGTTTTCAGTAGAGATAAATCCTGCCTTGCCGAACATTTCATTATTAGCTTCCTTGTCAAGTTCGACACCGAAAGCACCCAAGCCTTCGCAAACTTTTTCACGGATGTAGTTACCGTATTCGCCGATACCGCCGGTAAAGACAATCAAGTCTGCTCCGCCCAAAACGGCATAGTATGAACCGATATACTTAACAACTCTGCGAGTGAACATCTTTCGTGCGAGAGTAGCGCGCTCATGACCATCTTTTTCTGCGGCAGTAATGTCACGCATGTCGAAAGTATTAAGACCGCTTACACCCCAAAGTCCGCTTTCTTTATTGAGGATCTTGTCGATTTCTTTGCCGCTCTTGCCCAAACTGCCGAGAGTCAAAACAACCGCCGGATCCAAGTCGCCAGAGCGAGTACCCATCATCAAGCCTTCGAGCGGAGTTAAACCCATAGTGGTATCAACAACTTTGCCGTTTTCGATTGCCGCCATACTGCAGCCATTGCCGAGGTGGCAAGTGATAATTTTCAAATCTTTAGCATCTTTGCCGAGGAATTCAGCAGCGGCATTCATGACATAGCGATGGCTGGTACCGTGGAAACCGTATTTACGAATACCGTGTTCCTTGTAGAGTTCATAAGGAATCGCATAGAGGAAAGCCTCTGCCGGCATGGTCTGGTGGAAAGCAGTATCGAAAACTGCCACATTCGGCACACCGGCAAAATTCTTTTCACAAGCCTCAATACCTGCGAGGTTGGCAGGGTTGTGCAAAGGAGCGAGCAATATACAGTCTTGAATAACTTTTTTGATTTCATCATCAACCAAAACCGGAGCGGTAACTTTTTCGCCGCCGTGAACAACACGGTGACCGAAAGCCTGAATTTCAGACATATCGCTGATAACGCCGTAAGACTTATCGGTAAGTTTAGCGCAAATATCCTGCAAAGCCTCAACCGCATTGGTTGCTTTGATTTGCTCTTCAACTTTGTAACCGTCAGCACGCTTGTAAATCAAATTGGGTTTATCACTTCCGAGTCTTTCGACAAGTCCTTTTGCCAAAACCTGCTCTTTTCCCATAGAGAAAAGGGTAAATTTCATTGAAGAACTTCCTGCATTCAAAACTAATACTTTCATTTTCTTCCCTTTATTTTGAAAAATTAATAATAAAAAAATACAACATTTGATAATGTACCATTTTTAAGCAAAAAAGCAAGAAAATTTC
>JAZRSP010000330.1:0-2165 GCA_045651565.1 Victivallaceae bacterium
ATTATGTGAATGATAAACCGCACATCGGACATGCTTACACTACCGTGCTTGCCGATGTTTTGGCGCGCTTCCACCGCTCATTGGACATTCCGACTTTTTTCCTTACCGGAACCGATGAACACGGTCAGAAAGTCGAGAAAGCTGCTAAATTACGCAACGAAGACCCCCAGAAACACTGTGACGACACAGTTGAACGCTTCAAAGAATTGTGGGTTAAACTCGGCATCACCAACGACTATTTCATTCGTACAACCAATGCTGACCACAAAAAAGTCGTGCAGGAAGTTTTGCAGGAACTCTACGACCGCGGCGAAATCTACAAAGGCGACTTTACCGGTCATTACTGCGTCGGCTGCGAAAAATTTTTGACCGAAAAAGACTTAATAGACGGCAAATGCCCCGACTGCAATCGCGAAGTAACTCAAATTGTTGAATCAAACTATTTTTTCAAAATGAGCAAGTATCAGGACTGGTTGATTGACTACATTGAAACTCATCCAAACTTCATTCAACCCTCGTTCAGAGCCAATGAAACTTTGGGATTTTTGAGAAAAGGCTTGAAAGACCTCTGTATTTCTCGCCACAAATCACGCTTGAGCTGGGGTATCGAACTGCCGTTTGACAAAGACTATGTCTGCTATGTCTGGTTCGATGCTTTGATTAACTACATTTCAGGAGTCGGCTACAAAAAAGATGCAGATATGTTCACTAAATACTGGCCTGCTTCCAAACACCTCATCGGCAAAGATATTTTGACCACTCACACCGTTTACTGGCCTACTATGCTTAAAGCTATGAATGTGGAAATGCCCGAAACCATTTTCGCTCACGGCTGGTGGTTAACTGGTCGTGAAAAAATGAGTAAATCCCTCGGCAATGTCATCAATCCGATGGATATGATCGAAAAATGCGGTGTTGATGCATTCCGCTACTTCCTGCTTGCTGAAATGTCACCCGGCAACGATGCTTCTTTCACCGAAGAGAGCTTCACCGCCCGCTACAATAGCGACCTCGCAAATGACCTTGGAAACTTCTTCAGCCGTATTCAGAAAATGACCCTGCGCAGTTTCGACGGCGTAATTCCCGAAGCAACCGCTATCGGAGAAGATGAAGCAGAACTTATCGAATTTACCCGCAACGGCAGAACCCAAATGGAAAAAGCCCTCGCCGAAATGAAACTCGACACCGGTATCAATGCCGTAATGGATATTGTCCGTGCAGGAAACCGCTACCTCGAAAAAACCGCTCCGTGGACTTTAGCGAAAAAAGGCGAAATCAATAAACTTAAAACTGTTCTCTATACCAGTTGCAATGCAATTTATCATGTTTCTGTTCTTTTAAGTGCGGTAATGCCGGAAAAAATGGCGGAACTCCAACGCAACCTCGGCGTAGAAGTTTGCGACAAAATCTCTTCACTTGATGTAGACAAAAATATCGTTGCTAATGCAAAAATGGTCGATTGCGGCGGTCTTTTCCCACGCATTATTGAAGAAAAAGCAGACGAAAAAAACGTTACAAAAGCAGAAAAAAATGCTAAAAACGAGAAAAAAGCCGCTACCCCCAAAGAAGTTGAAGTCAATGTCGCTAATTTAGTCACTATTGATGATTTTTTCAAAACTCAACTCAAAACTGCAAAAGTTCTTCAAGCAGAAAAAGTTGAAGGTGCAGACAAACTTCTGAAACTTCAAATCCAAGTCGGCGAAGAAACCCGCCAGTTAGTCGCAGGTATCGCCCTCTATTATAAACCCGAAGAGGTCGTCGGCAAAAATATCGTGATTGTTGCCAACTTGGTTCCGGCAAAAATCCGCGGTATCGAATCTCAAGGTATGCTCCTTGCCGCTAAAATCGGCAAAGACCTTAAACTTATTACAACAGACGGCGAAATCGCTTCCGGTGCTTCCGTAGGATAGTTTTTTAGTGGGAAAAGCTTACCATCGCTTTCCCCCTATAACCACCATCAGCGCAAGGGCAGCAAGCCCTTAACCAATATAGGAATTTATAGTTTTGCTTACCGCAAAACTATAAATTCCGATTTTTTTGTTTTTATGGGTGGCTTGGTTGCAGCCCCCCCATACTCCCTGCAAGTGCGCCATCAGGCTGGACGGAGGTACTTGTGAGTTTGGCAGGTCGCAGGCGGTTTGGTGGAGTGTAAATGTGGCAAAATC
>JAZRSP010000331.1:0-11836 GCA_045651565.1 Victivallaceae bacterium
TGGATTCTCTCAATTTAAATGGAGTCGAATTTGCCAAAAGCGGACACAAAGAAAGCATTTTTAAAGTGGAGCTCCGTGACTTTATCCGCAACCCTTTTATGTTGGCAGCAGAAGATTTTAAAGATATTGAGGTTTCTGAAAATGAAGAGTCTATTCAAGTTGTTTACTCTAATTGCCCCAGATTGCCCGAAACCGCAGTAATTGTTTCAGCAGTAGCCGAAGAAGATAGCGTAAACTGGCAGATTTGCCTTGAATTGCCGAATCCGAATTATCGTTTGGAATTTGCAGACTATCCGAGATTGGTACTGAACTACAAAAAAGAAACTCAACTCCTTTTGCCCTATGCAGAGGGAACTCTGGTAAAAAATTTAAAAGATCGTGAAGAAAAATGCAACTTCAAATGCGAATACTCCGCTTATCCTTTGACCGGTATCAATAACTTCTATCCCGGCCCGGCAGCTATGCAGTTTGAGGCTCTCTATGACGACAAGTGCGGTCTTTATATCGGTTGCGAAGATACAACCCACTCTCCCAAAACTATTGACATGCTTACTTGCGGTGATGACGCAATCATCCTGATGATTCAGAACTTCACCGGCGGTGAAAATAAACTTGCATACAATGTGAAAACTTCTTACTTTGAGGGCGACTGGCAGGATGCTGCGGATATTTACCGCAACTTCATGGAAGAAAAAAATCCAATTCTCCCCTCGAAACTTCATGACAGAATGCCTGAATGGCTCAAAAAATCACCAGTTATTATCGCTTATGCAATCAAAGGCAATGGAAGCGACCATGGCGATTTGAATACCAATGAATACTACCCCTATGTCAATGCACTCCCGACTATGGAGAAATATCAGAAGTGCTGGAATAACCCGGTGATGGCTCTCCTTATGCACTGGGAAGGCACTGCTCCTTGGGCTCCTCCTTTTGTTTGGCCTCCATTCGGCGGCGAAGCTGAACTCGCCAAATACATCGACGCAATGCACGAGAAAGGCAATACCGTCGGCTTGTACTGCTCCGGAATTGCTTGGACTCAAAGAAGTATGATTGACTTCAATTATACCCTCGAAGAGCGTTACGAAAAAGACAATGTCGCTGCCGAAATCTGTATCGGTCCGCGTGGAGATACTTGGTCAAATGTCTGCAACAACCCCATGGGACAACGCTTAGGCTATGACCTTTGTGCTTACAGAGATTACACCCGCAAGTTGGTTGCCAAAGAGGTAAGTTCCGCTTCTAATTTAAAAGTTGACTACATGCAGTATTTCGACCAGAATCAGGGTTGCTCCGCTCCCTTCTGTTACAGCAAAAATCACGGCCACAACAGTTTGCCGGGATCATGGCTTACCGATGCAATGAGAAGTTTGCTTTTTAACTCTCAAAAAGCCGCAGGCAATACCGTCCTCGGCTGCGAAAACGGTGCAGCAGAACCTTACATGGAAGTTTGCATGCTCAATGACTTGCGCAACCACTTGGCTTGGGGTGCAGGCGGCAAACCTGTTCCGTTGTATCCCTACTTGTATCACGAATATGTTTGCGGTTTTTCAGGCAACGGAGTTTGTTTGAGCGACTGGGTTGATTTGAAGAAAAATCCGTATATCCTCAACTGGATTATGGCTTGGAACTTCGTAAACGGAAATATCTTGTCCCCCGTTCTTAAAGACAATGGAGAAATCTACTGGCACTGGAACTTCCTCTGGGATCAGGAAAAAGCACCCGAACAAGAGCCTTTGATTGAATTGATCGGCAATTTGTCTAAATGGCGAAGAGAACTCGGTAATGACTTCCTCGTCGCCGGCAGAATGGAAAAATCTCCGAAAGTCGAATGCGGCAGCAATACTGTTTACTTGAAACAGAATAGATCCGAAAATGTCGCCACTATCGAAAGTGCCTGCTGGAGCAACCTCAAAGGCGAAAAAGTTCTCTTCCTTGCAAATTACAGCAGTGAAAAACTTTCATGCTCTTGCGATGTGAAAGGTACTGTCGTTAAACGCAACGGCGAAGAATTTGAATTTAATGGCGGCGAAGTTACCGTACCAAAACTTGATGCAATTATGATTAAACTTGAAAAGTAAGTTATTTTTCTTTAACCAACAACATTACGAAAGGGAAAAATTATGGGAAAAATGATGAAAAAATTGTCACTGATGTTGCTTTTGGCAGTAACATCTTTGATGGTCAGTGCCAAAGAAATTCCGCTGAAAGCAACGGATTTTCGTTTGGGTGAATTCAATGAACAGGGCGTGAAATACAAAGTAAGTTTCGCTAATAAAATTCTTACTGTCGAAATTGATAAAAATTCTACTCTCGGCAATGGTACTTTTGGTGCGATTTTGACTACTCCTGCTCAAAAAATGATTGGCATGGGTGTCCGCTTCCGTGGCGAAGTTCGTTATACCGACATCGGTTCTGATGCCAGCGGCCCATTCTGGGGCGGCAAAATCATGGCAACCAACTTCCGTCAGGGACAATACAACTTTTTCGTTTCACCTGTCTTGCGCGGTACAAAAACCGAATGGCAGCCGATCTCTCTTGAATGTGATTTCCCTGCTGACCAGCAGTCAGCACACATTGTTTTCGGTATGCAGCAGGCTTACGGAAAAATCGAATTCCGCAACTTGGTCTATGAAGCATTCCCGATTGCTCCGATCACCAATGTTAAATTGCCGCCGAACTTCAAGTGCCAGTACACCGACCGTGTAAGTAAAGATGTTGCTCGCCGTGGAGTTATGAGTCCTGCTTGGAGCAGACTTACCGAACAGGATATTCACGATTTGGCAAAGTGGAATGTGAATTTGATTCGCTATCAGATTGTTGACGGCTGTCCTGATGTGAAAAACGTAAAAGCGTATAAAGAATGGTTCAATTCAGCTCTTGATCATATCGAAAAATTAATGCCGTTATTGGAAAAATATGATATTAAAGTAATTATTGATATGCACCATGTTATTGGTGGTCGTTGCGGCAAAAATAATGGAAAACTCGACCCCAGCCACTTCTGGGCAATGGAAAATACTCAATATCGCAATGCTTTCATTCAGATTTGGAAAGAAACTGCACAGCGTTTCAAAGGCAACGACCGAATTTACGCTTTTGACCTCTGCAATGAACCAATTCAGCATGGCAAGGCAAAACACAGCTTCTGGGATTTGCAGTACGATGCGGCAAAAGCAATTCGCTCAGTTGACCCCGAAGTGCCGATTATGGTTGAATCTAACCACATGGCAAACCCGATTTTCTTCGAAATGCAGCCGATGCCTTTGAAGAATATCATCTATTCAATTCACATGTATGCACCGGGTGACTACACTCACCAAGGGGTTAATGATACCAGTTACACCAAGCAGTTCTATGCTAAAAAATACGACTATCGCAATGCCGGTTGGGATCGTGCGAGATTGGCTAATGCGATGAGTGCTGTTCGCAAATTTGAGAAGCAGTATGGTGCCAAAATTCAAGTCGGCGAATTTTCAGTTGCAATCTGGGCTCCCGGCGGTGCTGCTTACTTGAATGACTTGGTTTCAATTTTTGAAGAATACAAGTGGGACTGGACTTATCACGCTTTCCGTGAATGGGACGGCTGGTCATTAGAGCATGAGGGCAGACCTGATGCAATGTGGAAAGCTGAAAATCCGACCGATCGTTTACAAACCATGCTGAAATTCTGGTCTAAAAACAAAAAATAAGGATCTATAGGATGAAAAAATTATTATTGGCTCTCTTATCTTTCTGCGCCGTAACTCTTTACGGCGGAGAAGAGATTGCTCTCGGCGAAAAAGATTTTATTTTGGGCAATTTCTGGTGGCAATCAGGTAAATATTCTGTAACTTATGAGGACGGAATTTTTACCGTAAACATCCCTGAACAGCCGGGAATTTCTAATGAAACTCGTGGAGCAGTTTTTAATATCCCGGTAAAAAAATTGCTGGGTAAAGGAGTTCAAATTCGTGGCGAAGTTCGCTATGAAAACATCGCTTTTGACAAGGGCAATCCTCATTCCGGCGGTAAAATTTTAGCGTACAATGAAAAAGCCGGACTTAAAAACTTCTTTGTATCTCCAACTTTGAAAGGAACTCAAAATGAGTGGCAGCCAATTATGCTGACTTGTGAATTTCCTGCCGATATTGATGATGCTCAAATTGTTTTGGGGATACAGCAGGGCTGGGGTAAACTTCAATTCCGCAACATGAGAATTGAAGAATTCCCGATTGCTCCTATTATTAAAGTTGATTTGCCGCCGAATTTCCGTTGCGAGTACACAGATAGAGTTACTAAAAATGGTGCTCGCCGCGGAGTTATGAGTCCAGCTTGGAGCAGACTTACTGAACAGGATATTCATGATTTGGCGAAATGGAATGTGAATTTGATTCGTTATCAAATTGTTGACGGTTGCGTCGATGTGAAAGATCTTGACGCATACAATAAATGGTTCAATTCTGCACTCGACCATATTGAAAAAATGATGCCGTTATTGGAAAAATATAATATTCAGGTAATTATTGATATGCACCATGTTGTTGGTGGGCGTTGCAGCAAAGCAAGCGGTTTTGACCCCAGCCATTTTATGGCAATGGAAGATAAAAAATATTATGATGCATTTATTGAAATTTGGAGAGAAACAGCAAAACGCTTTAAAGGAAACAAGCAAATTTACGCTTTTGACCTTTGCAATGAACCGATTCAACACGGTCAGGCGAAATATAGTTTCTGGCAGATTCAATACGATGCGGCGAAAGCAATTCGTGAAATCGACCCCGAAGTGCCGATCATGGTCGAAGGAAACCATATGGCAAACCCGAACTTCTTTGAAATGGAACCGATGAACTTGAAAAATATCATCTATTCAGTTCACATGTACGCTCCCGGAGATTATACTCACCAGGGCGTTAATGATACCAGTTACACCAAGCAGTTCTATGCGAAGCGTTATGACTATCGCAAAGCAGGCTGGAATCGTGAGCGATTGGCTAAATCAATGGAAGCAACCCGTAATTTCGAAAAGAAATATGGTGCAAAAATTCAAGTTGGTGAATTTTCTGTCGCAATTTGGGCTCCAGGTGGTGCAGATTATTTGAATGATCTGATTTCAATTTTCGAAGAATACAAGTGGGATTGGACTTATCACGCTTTCCGTGAATGGGAAGGCTGGTCTTTGGAACATGAGGGCAGACCCGATGCCATGTGGAAGGCGGAAAAACCGACCGATAGACTTCAAACTATGCTTAAATATTGGCAAAAAAATAATAAATAGTTGTTAATTTTTTAAGAGGAAATTATGGTAAAAGTCGCACAATGTTGGGATGATGGCGTCTTGAATGATGCCAGACTTACTGAATTATTGCGAAAATATAATGCGAAAGCAACTTTTAATATTTGCCCTGCCAGGCATAAGGCAAATGAGCGTTATATCAGTCATTGGCAAGGCTGCGTAACCGGTGGCCTTGCATGGAATGAGTTGAAAACTGTTTATGACAGATTTGAAGTTGCTTCGCATACTATGTGCCATTGTAATGCAGGCGAAGTTGATGACCAAGTTTTCTTGCATCAGGCTGTTGCTGCTAAAAATCTTCTGGAAGACCTCTTTGAAAAACCATGCAGAGGTTTTGCCTGGCCGTGCGGTATGTACACCGATGAAACCAGAAAACTTCTGCGTGAAGCGGGGTTTCTTTATGGCAGAACATGCAAAAACAGTGAGAATATTCTAACTTGTGATGATCCGATGATTTTACCAAGTAATTGTCATGTTTTGAACGATAATTTTTGGGAAATTTTTGAAAAGGCAAAAACTAGTGGTGTTTTCTATTTTTGGGGACATAGTTACGAACTCAATGATGAGCAAAAATGGCAGGACTTCGAAGAAAAAATCAAGCGATTAAGCACCGACGATGAAGTTGAATGGATAAATGTTATTGATATTGTCGATTTAATGCAGATTTAAAGGATATATTTTTATGAAATTTCCATTTGAAGAATACAGTAAATTTGAATTTAGCGGTATGATCGCAAGATTTTTTAAGCAAAATAAGCAAATGCTTTTTTGTATATATCCCAGCGAATTGGAAGATAAACTTGTTGAACACCAAAGTTGTATCAATCATGAAACCGCACTTCAATCTTATTGCAAAGCAGTTAAGGTCAATTTTAATCCCGTAACACTGGAGAATATGATTCAATTTCATATTCAAGGCGATGAACATGCTGATTCCTATTTGACAGGCGATTCTATGGTGAATAACGGAACTGCCAGAAATTTGGAGTTTGTGAGTCAAGTCAAAGATGGTAACTGTATCAAAACTATCATGAAAACTCCAAATAGAGAAATTTATGCGACTCAAATATTGACAGTTTATCCAGATAAACCGTATGTATCAATTAATACCGAAGTGGAAAATCGTACCGATAATGCAATTACTATTGACCAACTATCAAGTTTTTCACTCGGAATGATTTCTCCTTTTGCTTTTGATGATGGTTCAGACCGTTATTATTTGCATCGTCGTTTGGCATTTTGGAGTGCCGAGGGGAGATTAAAAAGTGATTCAATTGAGGATTTAGGGTTTGATCGTTCTTGGACTGCAGCAATTGGTAGAGTTGAACGATTTGGTCAGCAGAGTACTCAGGTAAGCAAAAAGTATTTTCCTTTTGCGATTGTGGAAGACCGTGAAGCAAAGGCTTTCTGGGGCGTACAATTGTGTGCAATTGGTCCATGGCAAATGGAATTAGTGCGTCGTGGAGATTATTTGAGTTTAATTGGCGGTATGACTGATAAAAATTTCGCCAATTTTGAGAGAATTTTAGCTCCAGGAGAAAAAATTAAGGGAATGGAAGCAATTGTGTCAGTCGCTTCAACTGCTATCGAAAATATAATGAATAATCTAGTCGCATACAGTGAAGATAATAATATTGGTTACTCTCCAAACGAAGCGAATTGTCCAGTTTCTTTTAATAACTGGTGTACCCATTGGGGGACTTTTACAGAAGATGATTTGCTGAAAGCAGCAGACATTCTGAAAAATAAAAATATAAAATATTTCGTAATTGATGCTGGTTGGTTCACTGATAAAAACAATTCAGAAAAAAATCCTGAATGGTCTGCATCAAAAGGCGATTGGTGTGTAAATAAATTCCGCTTCCCGAATGGGATTAAACATACGATAGATATGTTAAAGGCAAAGGGCTTTGAACCAGGGATTTGGTTTGAAATTGAGCAAGTGAATGTTGCTTGTGCCGAAGTCGCAAAAGAACATCCAGAATATTTTGTTCAATGCTATGAAGTGCCTTATACCTATGATAATTCCAATTGGGTATTGGATATGAGAAAAAAAGAGGTCAGAGAATTTTTACACTCAAAAGTAACCAATTTTTTAATAGAGAACGGTATTAAGTACTTAAAAACAGACTATAATTATTCTATGATTGGAGCGGATTCAAATAATGATAGTACGCAAAATGGATTGTATGAATATTGTGAAGCGGTTGCGTCTTTCTATCGAGAGCTAAAGGAGCGAATCCCTGACTTGACTTTGGAAATTTGTGCCTCAGGAGGTCATAGATTGTCAGCGGCATGGATGACGATTGGAGATATTGTAAGTGTAACTGATGCCCATGAAGGAGAAATTGTGCCTCTCATTATGGCGGAAACTGCTATGCAGATCCCGATGCGAAGCAATCAATGTATAACAACCATTCGCAGTTGGAGTGACGAAAAACGTTTTCATTATTGCTTAGCGGCAGGTTTTATTGGCAGATTATGCCTTTCTGGCGATATTGAAGATTTGACTAATGAGCAATTGGATTATATTCAAAAGGGTATCAATTTCTATGAAGAGATGAAACCTCTCGTCTTTGACGGCAGAAGTCGTGTAGAGAAACACCTTGATAATAAATCATGGACTTCACCTGAAGGTTATCAACTCTATTTTAGAGAAAATAACAATATAATCGCAGTAATAGTTCACACTTTCTTGAATGCTCCAAACGAAATTGAATTTGAGTTGGTAAAGAATGTTAAAATAAAAAATGTCTTTAAACGCTTAGATGTACAAGTTGAGTTAAAAGAAAATGGTAAGGTGAAAATTTCTAATTTACAGACTTATGACGGATTGGCAATATTATTTGATATTGAGAATGGGTTTTAACTTTTAGGATAAATTATGAATAACTGCACTAAACAACCCCAAAATATGCTTGATAAAAAATATCAGGAAAATATTGTGCCTGCTGAAAAGCAAAATAATAAAAGTATTTATCTCGGTGATAGTAAGGGCAGCCCCAAAGTGCTTTTTGTCGGAAATTCTGTAACTAAACATGGAATTAAAGAGGATATTGGGTGGTTACGAGATTGTGGTATGGCAGCAAGTTGTGCGGAGTCTGATTATGTGCATATTGTTGCAAAAGAATTAAAAGAAAAATATCCTGAAAGCTCTTTCGGAATTTTGCAAGTTGCTAAATTCGAGCAGAATTTTGATAAAAATTTTGATATTGCCAAGGAGTACAAAGAAGCCATTGATTGGCAAGCAGATATTGTAATATTATTTTTCGGTGCCAATGTACAGGCAAATTACGATACAGGTTTGCCGCACAAAAGCAATTTCGGTGCGGAATATGAGAAATTACGCAATTTATTGAATTTAGGTAATACTGTATTCTATCATGTCGAAGGATTCTTTTTGCGTCCGGAAGTTACTAATGACCGCTATGAAGTTTGTAAAAAATATGGCGATACTTGGATTCCATTAAATGAAGTAAATGATATTGCAGAAACTCATGGTTTATTTAATCACCCGAATGACTTGGGAATGAAACTTATTGCAGAACGGATTTTGAAAAATATTATTACTGAATAAAAAACAAAACAGAGGTTTTTATTGTGGATAACAGTCAAAAAATTGTATTTAATCAAAATGGGTATTTGCTTTCGCTTGTTTTGAATAATATTGAATTTATCAAGGCAAATCATTCTGAAAGTCTCTTTATTATTCAGTTGAGAGATTTTATTGGCAGTCCTTTTCAGTTGTCGGCACGGGATTTCAGAAATGTGGAAATTTCTGAAGCGGATGAGAGTGTGCAAGTTGTTTATTCTGAATGTCCTCGATTACCGGGAACGATGGTAATTGTCTATGCCGTAATTAAAGAAAATTCCGTTGATTGGCAGATTCGTGTCGAACTTGAAAGCAATGACTACTCTCTTGAATGGGCAGACTATCCGCGATTGGTGCTTAAAGCCAATGAAAACACCAAAACTTTGCTGCCGTACGCAGAGGGAACTCTCGTAAGCAATCTCAAAACCCGTGAAGAAAAATGCAATTTCCGTTGTGAATATTCAGAGTATCCGCTTACGGGACTCAATAACTTCTATCCGGGCCCTGCGGCAATGCAGTTTGAAGCAGTTTATGACAACAATTCAGGACTTTACATCGGTTGTGAAGACCCAACTCACTCGCCCAAAACTATTGATGCAATGAGCTATGGCGATGACGGGATTATTTTAATGATTCAGAGTTTTACAGGCGGAGATAATAAACTATCTTATGCAGTTAAGACCTCCAGTTTTGATGGAGATTGGCAAACTGCGGCAGAAATTTACCGCGTCTTTTTGGAGAAATCAGATCCATTTTTGCCTGCCAAACTGAGTGAAAGAATGCCTGATTGGCTTCGCAAGTCGCCGATTATTCTTGCTTATGCCGTCAAGGGCAACGGAAGTGACCACGGCGATTTAAGCCCGAATGAGTTTTATCCCTACATCAATGCTTTGCCGACTATGGAAAAGTATCAGAAAATTTGGGATAATCCGGTGATGGGTTTGCTTATGCACTGGGAGGGGACTGCTCCGTGGGCACCGCCATTTGTTTGGCCGCCATTCGGCGGAGAGGATGAACTAAAAAAATATGTCGATGCTATGCATGAAAAAGGCAATACTGTCGGCTTGTACTGTTCCGGAATCGCTTGGACTCAAAGAAGTATGATTGACCACTCTTACTCCCTCGAAAAACGCTTCGCTGAAGATAATGTGGCTGAATCAATTTGTATCGGACCACGCGGAGAAACTTGGTCTCGGGTCTGCAATAATCCCATGGGGCAGAGACTTGGTTTTGACCTCTGTCCGGAAACTGATTATACCCATAAAGTTGTAACTGATGAGGTCAGCTCTGCGGCAAAGCTGGGGGTTGATTATATGCAATATTTCGACCAGAATCTGGGATGTTCTGCACCATTTTGTTACAGCAAAAATCATAATCACCCGAATCTTCCCGGTTCATGGCATACTGAATCAATGAGAAAATTACTTTTTGACGCTCAAAAAGCTGCAGATAAAACTATCCTCGGCTGTGAAAATGGAGCGGCAGAACCATACATGGAAGTTTGTATGCTAAATGATTTAAGAAACCATTTGGCATGGGGTGCAGGCGGTAAACCTGTTCCGCTCTATCCATATTTATTCCACGAATATGTTTGCGGTTTTTCAGGTAATGGTTGCAGTTTAAGTGCTTGGGTTGATTTGAAAAAAACTCCTTATATTCTTCATTGGATTATGGCTTGGAATTTCGTCAATGGTAATCTCTTATCCCCTGTTTTGAAGGAAAAAGGTGAAATCTACTGGCATTGGAATTTACTTTGGGATAGGCATGAAAAACCTGAACAAGAGTCTTTAATTGAGTTAATCGACAACTTGTCAGAGTGGCGCAGAACTCTCGCAAAAGAATTTTTGATTGACGGCAGAATGGAAATTTGCCCGAAAATCGAATGTGAGAAAAATATTGTCTATTTGAAACAGAATAGAACTGAAGAAATTCCCGCAATCGAGAGTGCCGTATGGAGCAATTCAAAGGGAGAAAAGGTACTTTTTCTCGTTAATTACAGTGATTGTGAAATTGCTTGTCAAATTGATTTTAAAGGTATCTCCGTCAGCCGGCCAGGTAATGAGCAACGATTTGATGGTGGAATAATTACCGTACCGAAATTCGATGCAATTATGGTCAAGTTAAAAATTAAATAAATTTAGGAGATAGGTTATTTTGGAAAATAGAATTTATGCGGTAACAAAAACTGATATTGATACCGAAAATTATGAAGTAAAACTGAATGGAACAGCTGTTGAACTCAATACTGCCAGAGTTTCGGCTTATCCTTTTAATCGGGCATGGCCTGGACATCAGCGGCAAATTGAACAGACTGAATTGGTGAATTTTGTCTCTTTTTCCTGCGAAGGCGAAAATATTTTGGAAGTTAAACCGAAAGAAAATTTTGATAACTTCGTTATTCGTCCGCAATCATTGAACTTTAAGTCCGAATTGACAACTGATGGGACAATCAGAGTTTACATGACCAAACCGGCTTACTTCACAATCGAGCCTTTCGGCAGAAAAAATGCTTTGCATATTTTTGCTGACCCAATGGTGGAATACACAACATCCGAAGCTGAAGAAATTATTTATTTTGGCAAAGGCGAACATGAAGTTGGACTTATTGAATTAAAAAGCAACCAAACCCTTTTCCTCGATGAGGGTGCAGTTGTTTACGCAAGGGTATATGCACTTGATGCGAAAAACATAAAAATTATCGGACATGGCATTTTAGATAATAGCCATAACAAAGCGGAAGTCCTCTTTGAGGCAAATGTTGAAAACAACGGGTTACACTCTGCCTCAAATGCTATTCGCCGCCACACAATTCACTTGGAATACTGTGAAAATATTGAAATAAAAGGGATTACAATACGAGATTCTTTATTATTCACTATTGTGCCGGCAGGTTGCAGAAATGTCGAAATTAAAAATGTAAAAATTATCGGTAACTGGCGTTATAATTCCGACGGAATTGATGTGATAAA
>JAZRSP010000332.1:0-29747 GCA_045651565.1 Victivallaceae bacterium
AACACGGTATCAGAGGCGAAGAGAGTTTGCGCGACATGGAATTTTGCCGGAATTTCTGCCGAGAAAACAAAATTGACCTGCAAATTCATCATCTTGATGTGCCGAAAAATAAACTTCCCGGCGAAAGTATTGAAAGTTGTGCCAGACGCTTGCGCCATGAGGAATATGAAAAATTAAACGGTAAATTGAAACATGTTTTTTTGGGTCATCACGAAAACGATGCTATGGAAAACTTGTTTATCAGAATTTTCCGAGGAGGAAATGTTTCAAGTTTGGTTAATTTAAGTGAAATTTCCATGCGCGGAAGCGTACAATATTATCGCCCGTTCTTGAAATTCAGCAAAGAAGAAATTATTGAGTTTTTACACCAAAACGGCATTACTGAATATTGTTACGACTCGACAAATTCCGACAATATCTACCTGCGAAATTTCGTGCGCAATGAGATTTTGGCAAAGTTAAAAGAAAAATTCCCGGAGAGTTATGCAGGAATTAAGCAGAGTTATGCCGCATTAAGCGACGATGCCGCAAGTTTAAGCGAATGCGCCAACTTCCAATACCGCATGATTGCTAAAAAAGAGTTCGTGGCAAATCAATTTTATTGTGATTTACTGGAAAATCATGGCGTGCTTTTCAGAGTTTTAAGGCTCTATATCAGCGACATAATTAACGAGGAGTTTATTCCAAATCGCAACTGGATGGAGAAATTTGTCGCAATTATCCGCAATGATGCCACCGCACCCAAAAAACTCGAAATCAATCAAAACTTTTGTTACCAAAAGCAACACGGTGTCTGGTTCGTAATGCCCAAAAACTTACAAAAATCAGCCGATCTCAAATGGAATTATGCAGAACAAAATCAAATCGAATTCAACAACCAAAAGGTTACTGTCGAATTTATTGAAAAACTCCTCGGCAAAGAAGAATTAAAAAACATCTCAAATTTTGAGTGTTTTTTAGATGCCGAGGAAATCGGAAGCGAATTGACTTTAACTGCCAGACAAGAAGGCGACTCAATCCAATGCTTCGGACGCTCAAACCCCAGTAATGTCAAATCCCTGATCGTTAATAAAAAATTAACCGATAAACACAAAAGCGCATTAATCTTTTTCAGGACATCGGATAACCGAATCGTCTTTATTTCCGGGCTGTCACATAGCAATTTGGGCAAAATTCACGAAAAAAGTCGCAAAATTCTTAAAATTTCGGTTGAAAAAATCTAAAAATGGTGCATATTATAGAGAGTGTTGATTTTTATAACACAAAAAAGTGTGCTCCGGTAACTCAGAGGATAGAGTAGCTGCCTTCTAAGCAGTTTGTCGAGGGTTCGATTCCCCCCCGGGGTACCATTTTTTTGTCTGTGATAATAGTTGAGGAATACGGTATTTCAGTATATAAATATTTCAAAATAAATTTTGATATTTTTATCCTGAAATTCCGAAAGGCTTTCGCTTTTTTTTATTCCTCATCATTCGCATATTTCCGATAGGGGAGTATCGACTTCTTATTTAGTGTTTGCATTTCGCTGTCGCTTCAATGCTCTGCTTCGCAGTGTCGAATGTTCGATTCCCCCCCCGGGGTACCATTTTTTATCATAATAAACGGTGTAGATATAATTCAAACATGACTTGAGACAATATAGTATTGTTTGATAGGTTATATTGCAGCAGCCTTTTTGTGTTTTTTAATTAAAAACGTCAGATTTTTTGAAGTTTTACAAAAAATGCCATCGGCAGTTCATTTTTTTGCAGAGTTGCAACATTATCTGCCACTGAATAGTCCCAAGAATTTAATTCGACAAATCTGGCATTATTGGCATTCATTACTTCGACTGATTTTAATTTGAAACCGTCGGGAATGTTGATTTTTATTGTGCGAGCATGCTGCAAATAACAACCAAGCATCATTTCGATATTTGCTTCGTCAATTTCGCATGCCAAAGCCTTTACATTCGGTTCATCATCGACAAAATCGATTGCTACACGGCGTTTGGCATTATTGAACATAGAACAGTATTTGGCAAACATGTAATACTGCGGAGTCGGAATACGTCTTTCATCAAAAAGTCCGTAACCTCCCGGCATGCAGACTGAATAATAGCAAGCTCGTTTCGCAGGTACATCCTGAAGTCCGCAAAGCACTGTCCCTGCAAAAACTGCACCGTTGTAGCCGCGAATGCGGTTGGATTCACGCATATAGCCGACCTCATCGGGGAATGAATCCCACAATGGGCTGCCGTGCCACTCATCTATCCACAAGGGAATGTCCTTAAACCCATGGTCATCGACCATTTTGCGTCTGACGAAACTCTCTGCCAGAATCTCTGCCGGGGTTTGGTAGTAAGCAGTATAGCAGACAAAATCAAGCGGAAGTTTTTTCTCTTCACAAAATGCCAGAAATTGTTCCAGATATTTAATACCGAAAGTTGTTGATTCCGGGCCGCCGATACGCAAATTCGGGAAACGGTTTTTGAATTTCACTGCGGTAACTTCGTACAAGCGTAAGTATTCCTCAAAAGTTCCGCCCCACAAATTAGGATTATTCGGCTCTTCCCAAACCGCCCAATCTCGAATATTCCAATGGAAACCATTTGCCCAACCCTCGGTGTAGTGGCTGACAATGTGCAAGCAGATCTCCGCCCATTTTTCAAAATCAGCAGGGGGATTTACCCGAAAACGCTTTGCCGGAGTAACTTCGATAGATTCGCCTAAACGGAAAATTACCTCCGTCCCCGAATCAATTACCTGCTGCAAATATGCATCTGTTTCAGCGAAGCGGTAGTTTTCGGGATTATTCACATCCGCTGAGAAAATCGGGAAAATCCGAGATACATCAATCAAATCCAACCCCGGATTTTCCAATGGAGTGTCATGGAAATAACTGTAAGGAATTTTCAAATCACGAACCATCGTTAAAAGCGGATAATTACAAGTCATTGCAGAATTCTGCAGGGGGGCAAAATTGGTAACTCCGTGCATTGGACGCATTTTCGGCATTTCACGCTTCAAGTCCAAAGATAAGCAAATATCTCCGTTTTTTTCAATTGAATTAACTGCGACTTTTTTGAGTTCTCCCGGATCGGGTGCAAAATTTTTTTTATTCATAAAAAACCTCTTTAATTTATTGCTTGGTCAGTTTTTTATAATATAATCTTACAATTTGAAAATACAATTTAATTATCAAGATATTTTACGCCCAAATAACTTAAATCGATAATTCCATACACTTGACCTGAGCCGTCCCCAATAGACATGATAGGAGCACTTTTTGACGGAGCCATTGGGACAGTAGCGAGCGGAGTTGATTTGCCTTTTTCGTAAATTTCAAAGACGCCTTTTTCGGCATCGCACTTGATAATAATATTTTTGAATTGGGCAATCCCGAAGTCAAAAGGAATATTTACCCTTTTGTCTCCTTGAATATACTGAATAAAGTTTTTGCCGAAGCCGACATAAGCCCACAGGTTTTTGCCCTCTTCCGCTGCCATAACCACAGAAAATGTAAATTGCATTTTTTCTGAAGTATTATCCATTAAACGGAGTTCCAGTTCATATTCAGCTTTTTTAAGTCCGATTGGAATACTTGGGATGTCGCATCTGACCCACTCTCTGCCGTCTTTTTGAGTTCCGCAGCTATGGAAACGCATTACGGGGTATTGACGTTCAGGGATTTCATGAATGTAAGCGTGAGCAGAATTGCTTTTGTAGGTGCTATAACCATTTGCCGCACCTTTGGCAAAAGGATTTTTTGACTCATAGAATGAGTAAAAAAGATCAAAACCCTCTTCTCTGGGGTCGCCTGTTTTGACTTTTGCCTCACTATTTTTCTCAATTTTGTAGGTTGCCGCCATGATTCTGGCAAAAAGTCCATCGGTTCTGCCTGCTCCAAAATTACTTTCATCATAGATGACCATAATTTCATTAGGTGCTACTTCCAAAATTGAAGCGTAACTGCTGGTGCTGCCTTTCCAAAGGCAATAACGCTGATAGTTTTTGCTTGTTCCAGTGAAGTCAAGATAGAGATAAAGTCCGGGACGACCGGTTACGAGAGCAAGTGTGCCATTTTCAAGCAAAATCGCATGCGGAGATGCCCCAAAATTAGCAGCAAGTTCTGATTGGCTCCAAGTCAAACCATCATCATTTGAGCGTTTCTGGCGACATGCTTTATTTCCGTCAACGCGATAAATCACAAGAATTGTACCGTCAGCAAGTTCGACTAAAGTACTTTCATTTGCCCCCTCAACATCATTAAATTCGGGTTCAGCAATGGTGGAAAGGAAGTGCCAAGTTTGACCATCATCATCGGAGTAATAAGAAAAAATGTGTGCTTTTGAAGAACCCTCTTTCATGCCGTAAGCAGTACCGATAAGTCTGCCGGTTTTGGTGCGCAAAACATCACGGTGAGCGTGAGCACTGGTAGCATATGGGAGTTCAATTTCAGCATAACGGGTAGTTGCTTTGCCATTCTCATCAAGTTCGATGATATGGAGTTTATGATTTTTCAGAGCCTTTCTCTCCCAAACGGTTACACGACACTTTTTGCCGTCACGAGTTTCATAAGCAGTCATACCTGCGGCGGTAAAGTCTTGGGGTGGTTTCTGCCAAGTTTTGCCATTATCGAAAGAAACTTCACTGCAACCTCTCTCGGTAATAGTATGCATACCTTTTGAGTGAGTTAAGTGAATACTATTATCTGAAAAACGAGTTGCAAAACAGAAGTTTAAATCCTCGGTAAAACTTTCAACCATTTTCAAGTCCAATGGGATAATTTTGCCGCCATTGAGATTAATTTCTGCCGCCAATACACTTGCCGCAATCAAAAAGAGTGATAAAAATATACTTTTTTTCATAAAATTTCCCTATTATTTTTTATATTTTTAATAATTTTGAGCAAAAAAATTTCCCCCCTCTGTTTTGCAAAGAGAGGAAAATTTGAAAAAATTTAATTTTTACAGAGCCATAAAATACATGGAATATGCCTGATTGTAGTCAGGATTGTCTTTGCAGAAGTCGATTTCAGTAATACTATTTCCGCTGGCTTTCGGCGGAGTTACTGCACGGGCAGAACCATCAATGAAGCCCATATTGATTTTGCCGCTGTGACGAGCAGCAATACTGAGGTTATTCCAACCGTTAATACATGAACTTGCACCAAAAGAAGCATCTTTTCCATGAGAATCAAACATATAGAATAAATCACTTGCATTTTTTATGCTTTTCGCATTAATATACTGCTCATAAATTTCTTTGCCAGGATTGTGAGATTTGACACTGGTAATTACTTTGATGCCAGTATTTGCATAAGGCTCACGAGATGAGTTCCAAGCAGTATTCTCATCTACCATAACACCGTAGCAAGTTTCCATTGCATTGTCATCTACAGTATCGTTAGGATTTCTGGTTTTTGTATTAGGACAATAAGCAACTTTCACAATATTTCCTTTGTCAAGATAACCATCATTGCGAAGTTTGCCTGCCCATGAAACGGTTGATGAACCAATTTCAGCATTCCAAATTTTTGCCGGCATAACAACCCAAAAAGCATTGTTATCATCAGCATACATTGCACCAGCCAAAGCAAGTTGTTTCAAGTTAGAGGTACAAGAGATTGCACGAGCTTTTTCACGAGCCTTGTTAAGTGCGGGGAGCAACATTCCGGCAAGAATCGCAATGATTGCAATGACAACCAACAACTCAATGAGGGTGAATTTGAACAAATTTTTCATAATTTTGACCTTTCTGTTAATGTTTTTTGTTCATTTTAACGATTTTTGTCATTACTTGAAGTAACAGTGATTACTTCAACAACGCTATAATCATAGTATAGCAGACAATCTTGATTTGTCAAGAGTCTATGTTAAAAAAAATGATTTTTTTTATTTTTTTGCCACAACAAAATCTCCTTCTTTGATAGTTACAGGTAACTTTGCTTCCTTATTGTTTACATAGATTTTTTCAACGGAAAAATCTAATTTTAATTCTTTAAACAAAAACTCTCCGTGCAGTACTTGCATACTGAATTCGGTATTTTTGCTTGTGTAAGTCTGCCCAGAGGAAAAAAATTGCAGAACTTTTTTCCTTATTAAAAATCATTATTGAATTTCCTTTTATTTTTTTATTAAAATTTGTAATTTTCAGTTTTTATGATATAATAATATAGCAGATAAATTAAAAAATAACAATGGAAAAAAAACGGGATTATCTTGTATGTTTCAGGGAAAAATTGATTATAATGAAATTGTGACTAAACTTAATGGCTTCAGTTTGGAATTTCATGAGTGTGCGAAATTCAGATTTGAGTGGAGCGGCAGGAATTTGCATAGTTTCAATCGAATTTTTGCCGTTATTGCAACCGACGGCAACTCTGAAGTCATACATGAGCAGAGCGGGAAAAAATATATTTTGAAAACGGGTGGAATTTATTTTTTAAGCAATGGTGAAACATATAAATTTAAGTTCGACTCTGCGACCTATTTCCTCTCATTTCACTTTAATTGTTATGTTGACGGATGTCGGGAGATTTTTGCAGACAGCAATATTTTTACTGAATTACTTACAGATTCAGAATGGGTTATCAAAGTTGAGAAATTGCTGAAAGAAAATATTTCCATTGCTGAATATTCTCAATTATACCGTTGTTTGTGCGAAAAAGTGAGTGAATTTATCCCTGAAATTGATACGGAAATTCATTTATTGTATCAGCGTGATATGAGAATTCACCGATTTTTGCGCAATGAGGCGGATGCCAAAACCGTTATTGAGGATTTGGCGGATATTGCCGGCTTGTCTGCGGATACGCTTTCCAGACGATTTTCAAAAGATTATAAGAAAACCCTTAAAAAGGCGATTAATCAGGCGATTGCAATGCGGGCAGAAAAATTTTTGCGGAATGACGAATTAAAAGTTAAGGAAATTGCAGAAATCTTAAAATTTAATGATGAGTATTATTTCAGTAAATTCTTTAAGCGGGAAAGCGGAAAATCCCCAAGCGAGTTCAGGAAAATGCGTGGAATTATTCGACACACCTCATGAGTTGTCAACTCTATGCGTCTATGCCTCTTTGTTTTTTTACAGAATCAATTTCCGCTTATGGGCAGGGGCAATTTCCATGGCATCCAGGTATTTAGCCACGGTACGGCGAGATATATCAATTCCTTCCGTTTTAAGCATTGCAGAGATTGTTTCATCTGAAAGCGGTTTGTCGGAATCTGCGGAATCAATAAAGCGTCTGATTTTTTCCTTAATTGAGGTAACAGAAAAGTTTTCAAAAATTTTAGTTTACCTAATAAACTCCGATAGATTCAATATCAACTGCGCCTGCAACTGTTCCTGATCCATCACCGAAGTTAAACCCGTATTTTTTACCTGCAACCTTTAAGATTTTTTCACCAATCATTTTTCCGTTTACCCAGAAAATATTTTTGCCGTCTGCCGCATTGAAATATTGGCGGTGCATCATAAAACTCAATACCGTTATCTTTGACCTTGAAATTACACATAAGTCCGCCGTTTGAAATGTAAACGTCGGAAGTCCCCTTGCGATTGTCAAGTTCAAGTTCAGCTGAATAACTGTAATTGTAATAAGCATACATCAGCTCGGCAAAACTGCCATCAAAAAAGGGAAGCAGTAGATAATTTTTTACCTGCTGCTTGCCCAAAAAAGGTTTCCTGATTAACTATACTAATTCAATGTCACTCAAACCGACTTTGACAAAGGCATAGTCCGGATTATATGGAGGTGTTTTCCAAGCATTTGAACATGCTTCTCTACTGAATGAGAGAGTATGAACTGCATAGGATTCTCCTTCCTCCAAGTGGTGCGGTCCTAATGTATTGCGCAATGAAGTTGTTAATTCGATTTCAATGCTGTTCACGCCGGATTTCAAATACTTACGAATCGGCAAGTTGTAATTTTCCATATAGACAAATCCTGCATTTTCTCCATTAATCAAAATGCGGAAAGAATTTGCTCCAACCCCCTTGAATCGAAGATAATTGATTTTTTCAAGTTCTTCGTCACTCAAAGAAAACTCGCTTGCAAATACAACTTTGCCGGAGAAAAACGGCATGCCATTAAGCACAATGTCATTAATCGGCAACTTTTTGCCGACCTGTGAACAGCCGATAGAGAACTTGCCATTCAATCGCTCGGCATTTCTCTCCAAAGTTTCACAATCGCCCTGATAGTTCACTGCAAAATCACCCAAAAGATAGAAATTCTCAATCTCGGTGTCATAGCACAACTTATTATACTCTGACTCAAAAATCATCGCTTTGCGGTAATTCGCATGGGTTTCTTCGCTCTGGAAGTAATGGCATTTTGCCGTAATTGTATTTACGCCGTGACGCAAAATATTCGGCAACTCGATTTTGCGGAAAGATTTATCAAAAAGATAACCTGAATCTTTCACCTCAAATGCCACTCCATTCAAACTGTAACTGAAAATTTCCGGAGTTTCAGAGATAAATGTCAATTTATTTGATAAATCAAAATCATCATCAATTATAAAATCTATCTCCATTTCCAAATCACAATTTTCACCCTTTTTAATCAATCTCGGGTGGATAACATTGATTTCATCATCAATCCATTCGCCCCCATTGACCCGATAACGACAACGGTCAAGTGTCATCACATTGCCCAAGCCCAATGACTTCAAAGTCATCTCATTAGACAATTTTTTCAGAACTTGCAGGTTATCGATATTTCTTGTTTCAATGGTTTTGCCACTCGAATTCATCGAGTCAGTAACAAAGAGCATAATCGCCTCTCCTGCACCGAAATTATAGTTGAAAGTCAAGCGATTATCAACTGTTTCGACATTACTGATGCGTGCAAATTCTCCGCTCTCTCGGTCAATTAATTCCACATACTTGCCGTCTTGTGCAAGAGAAATTACTGCATCACATTTAGCGGTGTAACTGCTATTGGTAATGAAATAAAATACTCCGCTTCGACCATCTCCGATGTCATCAAAGTAACGGCGAATACTCAAAAGTGAATCAGTTACTTTGCCATTTTCAGTTGCCTTAATGATCTTCGGCAAGTTATTTGCCACGACCTCTGCGGCTTGATTTTCGTCATCAACTTCTGCAATATTATCAAACCAAGCACGAACGTCTGCAGTTGCTTCATCTCCGTCGATAGTCAAACCGGCATATTCGGATTTGTTTTTAATTTTGACAATTTTGCCGCCATTTTTCTCAAATTGCTGCAAAATATCCACAACTTTGCCAGATAAATTAGTCAATTGCGGTATCAAAACATAATTGTAACGGCATTCACCGATAACAATAGTGTCACCATCCACTGCCCCGTAATCATCAAAATAAATTTCATCTCCATAATGATAAGTTATATGTCTGCTGCTTAACTTCTCGGCTAAATACTCATATTTGTCAATAAAATATCTAATATCCGGCTCATTATCGCACTTATAAATTACATGCAAGGTCGAAATCGGATGCAACACCAGCAAGTCAACTTTTTCCTCGCCCTCCGCAATCAACATGCCTGCTCGAGAAAAGTAATCATTGACCTTTTTGTAGTCACCCCACCACGGTTGATGAATGAAAAGTGAAGCAGGATAATCACGCTTTCTCAAACCTCGCAGTTTGTAACTTGACAAATGCGGACAGAGAAAATTAATTCCTAATGATAACTGTTGGTTAAAAATCCAATGCATGCCTGAAAAATTAAAATTCCAGCCGCACAAGGCAAAACTTTCACTCATAAGTTGTTTTTTGCCGGTCTGATGTCCCGCACTTAAAAGCTGAATTGCCGCAGTTTTGCTCGGTTCTTTGCGGCACAAGTGGTCAACTCCCGGAATATGGAAATAACGGTAAATCGGCATAATATCACTATTGCTGGTTATATGAGTTTTGCCCAACTCCTCAATTAAACCATGCCCGGTAAGCAGCCAATTATGCTCACTGCACCAATCATAAATCTGCTTGCAGAAACTTTCAGAGAAAAGTCGAGCAACCATTTTCCAGAAACGGGCACGCACCTTTTGGCTGTCAGTCATATTAAAGTACAACTTCGGCAAATCATAGATAAGTTCTTCCCCGTAAGCCTTGAAATACTCTTCTTCTAAAACAAATGACCAAGCAATTCCGTCTCGGGATAATTGAGGTTCATCGGTAAAAACTCCGCGGAGATGCTTCAATATTTCAGCAGGGATGTTTTTGTAGTAATGCTCATAAATTCTATCCAGAAACTCTCTAACCACTTTCGCATCTAAATTATCGACATAAAACTGATTTACTTCGTAATAAAAACGCAGAACTTCACCTTGATAGTTTTCAGGTTTCTCGCGGCTGATAAAAGTTCCGTCACAATCATAATAAGCAATTGTGTGTTCACTGCCGCACTCTCTCAAAGGCTTTTTCTCGAAGCGAAGATACTTAAGTTGATACGCTTCGCCCATCCCATTTACTAAACCGTCGCCGAATCCGCTCGGCCAGCCATTTTCATCATAGAGATAAGCCTCCATACCATATTTGCTTGCCTCATCGATACTGGCATTGATACAATCCATCCACTCTTTGGACATGTATTTTGTCTGCAATCCGCCTCGCGCGTGCATAAAAAAACCACCCTGACCCGCAGCGTGCATTTCACGAATTTGAAAACGAAGTTCCTCTGGGTCTAATTTGTCATTCCAACTCCAAAAAGGTGTCGGGCGATATTTATTTTCCGGATTTTTAATATTCATAATTTTCTGCTCCATATAAAAGGGTTATAAAATAAGTTATAATATAATATATCGCTAAAAACCTTCTAAAACCTTAACAAAATGAAAAAAAAACAGCATATTTTGATATAATTTAATTTAAAAATTTATATTGTGCTTATTATTTGCTGTGTCAAATTTAGGCTTATGGGGGGACGTAGTCAAAATTTCGCCAGCAGAAAGACCGATTGCAATCGAGATTTCTGCAAACGCGGAATTATTCTCTATGCTAAAAAACGAGATTTTCTGCCCAAGTAACTTCTTGGGCGGTTGGTTCGGGGGTATTGGCGAGTTCATCTTTCAGCTTTAATTCACGCCATTTAAATTCGCCCATTTTGTGGTAAGGCAATAGGTCAATTCGCTTAATGCAATTGTATTTTTTCAGAAAAGTTCCGAGGTTTTTCAGATGTTTTTCATCAAGGGTATAATTGGGAACTAAAACATGTCGAATCCAGACATCTCGATTGATTTTTTCGCAATAGTCAAGAGTTGCGAGGGTGTTTTCGTTACCGAAAGAGGTAAGATTTCGGCATAAATCGTTGTCCAAAGCTTTTATGTCCAAAAGAATCAAGTCTGTTTCGTTTAAAATTTCTCGACTTTTTTCCAGAGGGAGCGAACCTGCAGTATCGATAGCAATATGGAAATTGAGTTCATGACAGGCTCGAATCATAGCCAATGTAAAATCTTTTTGAAGCAGAGGTTCTCCTCCGGAGAGAGTGACTCCGCCGTTTCTTAAAAAATTTCGGCAGGAGTCGATTTTTTTTACAATTTCACCGACGGTCATCTCCTGACCGCCGTCAATTGCCCACGTGTCGGGGTTGTGGCAGTATTTGCAGCGGAGAAAGCACCCCTGCAAAAACACCACAAATCGAATTCCCGGCCCGTCAAGTGTGCCGAAACTCTCAAAAGAGTGGATTCGCCCCTTTACATTCTCAAAAGACATCATTAGAACTTCTTGTGAAATGTGCGGTTGACCACATCAAGTTGTTGCTCTCTGGTCAATTTGATGAAGTTTACAGCGTAACCTGATACACGAATGGTCAATTGCGGATATTTTTCCGGGTGTTCCATTGCGTCAAGCAAGGTTTCACGCACCAAAACATTTACATTCAAGTGGTGACCGTGATCCATGAAGTATCCGTCAAGCAATCCGACTAAATTATTGACTTTTTCCTCATCAGTTCTGCCCAAAGTATCGGGAATAATGCTGAAAGTATAGCTGATTCCGTCTTCTGAATAGTCATAAGGCAATTTAGAAACAGACTTCAAAGAAGCAACTGCGCCATTGACATCTCTGCCGTGCATTGGGTTTGCTCCGGGAGCGAAAGGCTCACCGGCCTTGCGACCGTCAGGAGTTGAAGCGGTTTTTTTGCCATACATTACATTACTGGTGATGGTCAAAATTGACATAGTCGGTTTGGCTTTGCGGTAAGCATAATGGCTTGCAAGTTTTTTCTGGAAGTTTTTAACAATTTCAACGGCAATATTATCTACACGGTCGTCATTATTTCCGAATTTCGGGAAGTCGCCTTCGGTGATAAAATCGATGGCAAGTCCTGCTTCATTCAAAACCGGCTTGACTTTCGCATACTTGATTGCTGACAAACTGTCTGCCAAAACGCTCAACCCTGCGATACCGCCAGCCATGGTGCGAACGATTTCTTCGTCATGCAACGCCATTTCGATTCGTTCATAGCAGTATTTGTCGTGCATGTAGTGAATAATATTCAAAGTGTCGATGTAAAGTTTGGACAACCAGTCGGTAATTTCTTCAAAATTCACCATGACATCGTCATAATTCAAATACTCGTCTTTTGCGAGAATACGAATTGCCGGGCCGACTTGTTCTCCGCCGCATTTAACATCCTGACCGCCGTTGATTGCATAGATAAGAGCCTTTGCCAAGTTGCAGCGTGCACCGAAAAATTGCATTTGCTTACCGATTCGCATTGCTGAAACACAGCAGGCAATACCGTAGTCATCACCGAATTTAACTCGCATCAAGTCGTCGTTTTCGTATTGAATTGATGAAGTTTTTACAGAGATTTTTGCACAGTATTTTTTGAAGTTTTCCGGCAGATTTACGCTCCACAAAACGGTTAAGTTCGGTTCCGGAGCAGGGCCTAAATTGATCAAAGTATGGAGAAAGCGGTAACTCATTTTGGTTACCATGTGGCGTCCGTCCATAGATGCACCGCCGACAGATTCAGTTACCCAGGTCGGGTCGCCGCTGAATAATTCATCGTATGCCGGAGTTCTCAAAAAGCGGACAATTCTCAACTTCATGATGAAGTGGTCAACAAATTCCTGAATTTCGCTTTCAGTATATTTGCCGCTTGCAAGGTCGGCTTCAGCGTAAATATCGAGGAAAGTTGAGATTCTGCCGATTGACATAGCCGCACCGTTTTGTTCTTTGACGGCAGCCAAGTAGGCAAAATACAACCACTGGATTGCTTCTTTGGTATTAGTTGCCGGGCATGAAATGTCAAAACCGTACTTCAACGCCATCTCTTTTAATTCAACAAGTGACTTAATTTGTTCTGCAATTTCTTCTCTTTTGCGGATGGTTTCGGGATTCATTACATCAATCACCATGTCAGATTTTGCATGTTTTTTCTGCTCGATGAGGTAGTCAACCCCGTACAGGGCAACTCGGCGGTAGTCGCCGATAATGCGGCCGCGGCCGTAAGAGTCCGGCAAACCGGTCATGATTCCGGCATGGCGGGCTTTTTTCATCTCATCGGTATAGACATCGAAAACTCCGTCGTTGTGGGTTTTGCGATACTTGAAAACATGTTCGACCATGGGGTCCATTTGGCGGCCGTATGCTTCCAATTCGGTGTGAATCAAGCGGATACCGCCGAAAGGCATTATAGCTCTTTTTAATGGTTCATCAGTCTGTAAACCGACAATTTGTTCCAAGTCTTTATTGATGTAACCTGCTTCGTGTGAAGTAATTGTAGAAATTGTTTTCTCATCAATATCATAAACGCCGTTTCTTGAACGTTCAATTTTCATTTGTTCAGAGAGTTGTTCCCAGAGTTTGACAGTTCTGTCGGTTGGCTGCTGCAAAAATTCTGCATCGCCGTCATAGGGAGTATAATTTTTTTGAATGAAATCACGCACATTGATTTCGCTATTCCATAAACCTGTTTTAAAATTCATAATGCACCTCGCTTTTTTTAACTTTTTTCTTTCTCAATATAATATAGCACACTTTTTGATTTAAACAAGTGCAAAAGATAGAAAAAACACAATATATTGTTGTTTTTTTGTGATTTTTGCAGAAAATACCACAATTTATATTAATTGCGAAGAATATCGAAAACAGGTTTTTTGGTTGAAAAAAATTCATAACTCTTTCACAATAAAGATAATTGGTGCTTATTTGACAAAACTGCTTGATTATTGGAATTTGTGTGCTATAATATTAATAAATAAAAATTATAAAAAGGAATAATTTTATGAAAAAAGTTTTGATGGTGCTTTGGGCAGTTTTTATAAGTTTGGCACTTTCGGCAGGCGGGTATGATGCTTTTTTGCGCAATGAGAGCGAGGCATTGAAAAAAGCCGAAGCGGAAAACAAGGTGGTTTTCGCTCTTTTTACCGGTTCTAACTGGTGCAGATCATGTATAGTTTTGGAGAAAAATGTGCTTGATAATGAAGAGTTTGTGAAGGTTTTGGATAAAGATTTTGTCCTGCTGTTATTTGACTTTCCCAATAATCAGAAGTTGACCGAGGCGGAAGTTAAGCAGAATGAGCAGCTTTTGAAAAAATATGAAATTGAAAAATATCCGACAATAGTTTTGATTGCTCCCGATGGAAAAATTTTGCAAAAAATGCAGGGTATCCACAATCAGAATTTAAAAAGTTTCCTGATGTGGTTCAATCACGAGAGTTCCAAAACAATGTATGATTACAAGCAATACTTAACCATTAAAAACGGCAAATAGGGGTTTGAGATGATTTTTAAGTTCAAAAAAGCAGTTTTTATATCACTTTGTCTATTGTTTGCTTTTGGTTTGATTGCGGCTGAAAGTGCTAATTTTGTTTGGAGTTGCGACGAGGACAAAGTGGTGTTGAATGTGGTAGAAAATTGCTATATTTATGCCGATGGTTTAGTCGTTGCCGTCGTGGGTAAAAATGGGGAGAATTTGGAATTAATTGCGCCTGAAACAACTAATTACAAAGATGAAGTTTTCGGGGATGTGGCGGTTTTCGCCGAGGGCGAACACATCTGGAAAGCATCTCAAAAAATCGGCAGAGTGGAAATTAATTATCAAGGTTGTCGGAAACCGTCGGCAAATCAGCAGGGAATCTGCTTTATGCCGGAAGAACTGATTTTAGGAGAAGTTGAATCAGAGGGAGGAAAGCAAGTAACAATTGTGCAGGAAGAGAGTGAAAAATTGCCGATAATTAAGTTGCTTGATAACTTCCGGATTGTCGATATAAAAGAAGGCACAATGGATAAAGCGGAGTTTATAGAGTTTCTTTCTGCCGGAGAAAATGCGCAGAAAACTGCGGAAAACTTTTTGGCGGATAAAGGGGTGATTTTGATGTCGATATTGCTTTTTATCGGCGGATTTTTGTTAAATTTTACTCCTTGTGTCTTGCCGATGATTCCAATTAATTTGGCAATTATCGGGGCGAATCAGGATAAAAAACAGGGATTTAAAAGGGGATTGATTTACGGTGTCGGCATGATGCTTGCTTATGGAATTTTGGGCTTGACGGTGGTTCTGGGCGGCGCGAAATTCGGCACGCTTAATTCGTCAAGTGTTTTTAATTTCGTTATTGCAGGGATTTTTGTATTACTGGCATTGGCAATGCTTGATGTGTGGCATTTGGATTTTTCTCGTTATCAAAGCAAAATAAATTTGGATAAGTGGCGTAATTCTCAAAATATTTTGGCATTTTTTATGGGGATTACATCGGCATTGCTTGCCGGGGCGTGTGTTGCGCCGGCGGTAATTGTGATGCTGCTTACTTCCAGTTGGATGTACAATAATTCAGAGTATTTCGGATTATTTTTGCCCTTTATTTTCGGGGCAGGCATGGCATTACCGTGGCCGATTGCGGCTTTTGTGACAGGATTTCTGCCGAAGCCGGGAAAGTGGATGATGAGTGTCAAATATGTATTTGCAGTATTTATTTTCGGCATGGCGATATATTACGCTGTTTTGGGTTTCAGGTTGTTGCCGTCTGAATTTGACAGCGGGAGAGAAATTGCCGCTTTTGAGTTTGCTTTAATAGAGAGTCGGGGCAATAAAAAGTTGGTTTTGGTTGATTTTTGGGCGACTTGGTGCAAAAATTGTACGAGTATGAAGCGTAATGTTTTGCAAGACCCTGAAATTAAAGAACTTATAGATGAAGATTATCAGTTTGTCGAGTTTCAGGCAGAAAAATTTGATGATGAAAATGTAAGAGAAATTTTAGCATATTTCGATATAAAAGGTCTTCCCGCTTTTGTTATTCTCCAATATGATGAATAATAATCGATTTTTTTGCAAAACTATTGCCATTTTGATTTGAAAAAATCGCTCTTTCGGTGTATATTAATGGTGTGTATATTAGATAAAAAAATATCGAAGTGCTGAAAGGGATCAGAGATGGGAAAAGTTCAGATTTGTATTTGCCTCGGAAGTTCTTGCTTTGCAAGAGGTAATGAGAAAAACTTGCAGGTTATTGAAGAATTTATGGAGGCGCATAATTTGCAGGACGGTATCGATTTGGAATTCGGTTGCTGTCTGTGTCAAGGTGCCTGTGCCGGTGGCCCGAATGTTACAATTAATGAAAAAACTTACGGTAATGTGGATGCCGGGATGATGTTGGAATTGTTGAAAAAACATTTCCCCGATGTCAAGTAAATTTAGGTACATGGTGAGAATATGAATCATAATTTCCCCGTTTATACAGTGGCAACATCCTGTCAGGATTGTTATAAGTGTGTTCGTCATTGCCCGTGCAAGGCGATTAAAGTTGAGAATGGCAGTGCCAGTATTATCCCTGAATTGTGCGTAAGCTGCGGCCGTTGTGTGCGTGTATGTCCCGGCCATGCGAAAAAGATTCGTCCGGACTTGTCGAGGGGGAGATTTTTGGTTAGCGACTCTGCCAATATGGTAATTGCTTCACTTGCTCCGTCTTATGTTTCATACTTCAAAAATGTCAATGCCAAAACAATGATTACCGCCTTGAAAAAACTCGGATTTTATGGAGTTTCAGAGACTGCTCATGGTGCGCAAATTGTCAGCAAAGAGTGTGCAAATTATCTTGATAATCACGGAAATGGAGTTTATATTTCGAGTGCTTGTCCGAGTGCGGTGGAATTTATTAATAAGTATCTCGCAGATTACACCAAATGTATTGTCCCGGTCAAATCACCTTTGCTTTCTCATGCAAATTTGTTGAAAAAAGAATTCGGCGATAATGTAAAAGTTATCTTTTTCGGTCCTTGTGCTTCCAAGAAAAATGAAGCTGATAATCACAAAAACGAGTTGGATTTGAGTTTGACTTTTGCCGATTTGGAAGAGTGGTTTAAACAGGAAAATATCAATTTGGCAAGTTTGAAAGCCGATGAGGGTGCAGAATTTCTCCTCGGTGCTGCCGAAGAGGGAAGAGTTTATCCATTTGAGGGCGGAATGAATGACACTATCCGTCAGGCAAAAGATGATGTGCAGTATCTGGCAATTTCCGGGCTGGAGAATATCCGCCGAATTTTGGGTAATGATACTTCTGCTGCCGAAAATCGCGATCGTAAAATTTTTATCGAGTGCCTTGCTTGCCTGGGCGGTTGTATCAATGGCCCGGTCATGCCCGAGGAGAGTGACAGTTTGGCAAATATTATCAAAACTTCTGCAAACTACAAGAATGAAAACAGCCGTCATCGTGAGTATGATTTGGATATTCGTGAGGGGTACTATCCCAATAAGGTAAAAGATGACGAGCCTACCGAAGCCGATATTAAAAATATTTTGCTTGCAATCGGCAAAAAACACCATGGCGACGAACTTAATTGCGGTGGTTGCGGTTATTATACTTGCCGTTCATTTGCCAAAGCACTGTTGGAGGGCAAAGCCGAGAGTTCGATGTGCGTTTCTTATTTGAAGCAGTCTGCACAGAAAAAGAGTAACGCCCTTATCCGTTATATTCCTGCGGGGGTAGTAATTGTCGATTCAAATATGAAAATTATTGAGTGTAACGAAAACTTTGCAGATCTTTTCGATGAAAGTACCCGATTGGCATACGAAGCAACTCCGGGGTTGCCGGGAGTTGAGGTGAATAACATTGTGGAATTCAGCGAACTTTTTGAAGCGGCTTTGGCGAGTGGAAAAGATATTGTACGAAACAACTATGTTTGCGGTGACAAAATTCTTAATATCAGCATTTTTACAATTGAAGTTCACCGAATCGTCGGTGCGATTTTGCAGGATGTTACCAAAAGTGAACTTCATCGTGAGCAGATTTCAGAAAAAGCTCGTGAAGTTATTCAGAAAAATGTGCTTACAGTACAGAAAATCGCTCACTATTTGGGTGAACACATGGCAGAAACCGAAGTGCTGCTGCGTGAAGTTGCATCAGGTTACAGCAATGAGAACAAGGATTAATACTTATGGCGCTTGACGATACATTTATCGAAATTGAATGCTCGCAGTCAATCAAAACGGGCGAAAGTGTCTGCGGTGATGCTTTCAAAACTGTCCGTTTAGATGATGAGGCGCGCCATATTGCAGTTCTCTCTGATGGGTTGGGCAGCGGAATCAAAGCTTGTCTGCTTGCCAGTATGACTACGACTATGGCACTTGAATTTATCCGTAAAAATATGGATATTCTGCCTTCGGCTGAAATTATTATGGATACTCTGCCGGTGTGCGAATTGCGCAAAATCAGTTATGCGACTTTCTCGATTTTTGATATTCTTTCGGGAGGCAAAGTTCGGGCAATCGAGATGGATAACCCGAAATTTATCCATTTGAGAAACAACAAGGATATCAAGTGGGACGCAAGTATCATGGCTTCTGAGAAGTGGCCCGACCGCAAGTTGGCAGTGACTGAATTCAAGGCGATTGCCGGTGATAGAATTATCTGTTTCTCTGACGGTGTTTCACAGGCAGGTTTGGGGTCGAAAGAAAATAAATTCGGTTGGCGTCGTGACGGAGCATTGCAGTTTATTCAGGAGATTATTGCCAAAGAACCGCAGATTTCTGCCAGAGAGTTGGCTCGCAAAATCACCGTCGAAGCCAGAACTAAAAACCCCGATTATAAATATTTGGATGATACCAGTTGTATGGTAATTTATTTCCGTCGTCCGAGAAAATTGCAACTTCTTACCGGGCCGCCGTTCAATGCGGAGAATGATAAAATTTTCGCTAAAAGAGTTCTCTCCTATGACGGCAAAACTGTTTTGTGCGGCGGTACAACCGCTAATATCATCAGTCGTGAGTTGAATCGCAAAATTACTACAAATTTGAAACTTATCAGAATCTCCGGTAACTTGCCTCCGCCGTCACAAATGGAGGGGGTTGATTTGGTTACAGAAGGGATTTTGACTTTGACCGAAGTTTGTCGTGCTTTGGAGGCCGGGAAGTTGTATGACTTGCCTTTGGCTGCCGGAGAGCTGGCAAACATGTTGATAAATAGTGATGTGATTGAATTGATCGTCGGAACCAAGGTCAATGAGGCACACCAGGATCCTAATTTGCCTGTAGACTTGGAAATTCGCCGAAATATTGTGAAGAAAATCAAGTTTATTCTGGAAGAGAAGTATCGTAAGATTGTAACAATAAAGTATTATTAATTTTGTATATAAAAATTGAAAGGATAGAAAATGGAAAAAATCAAAGTCGAAATTTGTGTCGGAACAACCTGTTTCGTTCTCGGAGCTTCAGCGTTGCAGGATATCGAAATGTTTCTCCCGGATGAATTAAAGGATAAAGTTGAAATTGTCGGTGCAAACTGCTTGGGTATGTGCAAAAATTCAAACTTCGGCGATGCCCCGTTTGTTCGTATTAATGAGAGTATCATTGTGTCACAGGCAACTATTGACAGCGTAATCAATGAAATTAAGAAACTTGTAAAATAAAAATAGGATTGATTTATCGTGAATAATAATGCAGAGAGAGTTCGTCGTGAATTATTGATTAGAGTTATCAGAGGCTATTTGGACGGTACACTTCGCCAGGAGATTGATCGTATTCCAATCGAGCTTCGCCCGAAATCAATGGAAACATCAACTCGTTGTTGTATCTACAAAGATCGTGCTGTAACCAAATACCGCTTGATGGCAATGCTCGGTTGCGGTGTCGAAGAAGAAGTTGATGAAGCAAAATCTTTGGCAGAATATTTGGATGATGCAGAGAAGCGTACTGAATTGTCCCCGAATATTTTGAGTGTTTTGGATGTGGCATGTCAGGCATGTATCGAGAGCCAGTACATTGTAACTAATGCTTGCCGCGGTTGTTTCGCCCGTCCCTGTACTTTTACTTGCCCCAAAGGCGCAATCACTATCGTCGGTCGTCAGGCAAAAATTGATAAGTCCAAGTGTATTGACTGCGGGAAATGTACCAAAGTTTGTCCGTATAGTGCTATTATCCGTGTGCCGATCCCCTGCGAGGAATCATGCCCGGTTGGTGCGATAAAAAAAGATGAAACCGGCAAGGAAAAAATCGATTTTGATAAGTGTATTTCTTGCGGTAAGTGCTTAAAGGCTTGTCCGTTCAGTGCGGTTTTGGAGCGTTCACAGATCATAGATATTTTGAAAGCTCTCAAAGGCGGTAAAGAGGTTGTGGCAATGGTTGCGCCGTCAATTATCGGTCAATTCCCGAACCGCTTGGAACAGATTGCCGAAGCATTGAGTTTGGTCGGTTTCTCTGAAATGGAAGAGGTCGCTTTCGGTGCAGAAAAGACCACTCGTAACGAAACTGCGGAATTTTTTGAAAAAATGGCGGCAGGAGATCCTTTGATGACTACCAGTTGCTGTCCGGCTTATGTCGAAGCAGTTAAACGCCATGTACCGCAGTTGTTGAAATATGTTTCACATACCAAGAGTCCTATGGGTTATTCAGCAGAAATGGTAAAAAAACGCAGTCCTGAAGCAGTTACTGTTTTCATCGGACCTTGTGTTGCAAAACGCAAAGAAGCCCAGAGTGACCCCAATACCGATTATGTAATGACCTACGAAGAATTGGGTGCATTATTTGCCGCTTTGGAAATCAACTTGTCAGAACTTCACGGTATTACTTTGTTGCGTGAAGCCGACGGTTATGCAAGAGGTTTTGCAACCAGTTGCGGTGTTACCAGTGCGATTTTGCAGGATAAGGCAATGACTGAATCTGCCGAAAAACCCAATGCGAAGTTTATCAATGGTTTGGACAAAAAGTCAATGAAACTTCTTCCGCTGTATGCTGCCGGTAAGTTGCCGGGCAACTTCCTCGAAGTTATGGCTTGTGAGGGCGGTTGTGTTGGCGGCCCCTGCTCATTGAGAGATGTAAATTTGGCTGCTTTGGCGGTGAAAAAACAAGTTGAAGAAAAAAAGTAATTTTTAATTAGGATACAGTTATGGAAAAGTTTATTCGTGAAGTTTTGAGTCGGATGACTACCGAGGAAAAAATTCAACTCACTGTCGGGGCAGGCGAATTATCAATCGGTAATTTGCCGAGTCAGGGAATCCGTGAAGTTCATGTTGCTGACGGTCCGCAGGGAATTCGTCGTGAAAATGGTGAATTTAATGTGGCTTTGCCCTGCGGTTTGAGTTTGGCAGCATCTTTCGATACCGAATTAGCTGAAGAATATGGTGCTGTTATCGGAGAAGAAGCTCGTGCTTGCGGAATCCGTATGAGTTTAGGACCGGGAATGAACTTAACCAGAACACCTTTGAATGGTAGAACTTTTGAATACTACGGTGAAGACCCGATTGTGTCAGGAAAAATTGCGGCAGGCTATGTCAGAGGGTGTCAGAGCAAAGATGTCGGAGCGTGTCCTAAACACTTGGCATTAAATAATCAGGAGATTTGCCGTACTACCGGAAACTCAATTTGCGATGAGGCTACTATCAGAAGTTTGTACTTGGAAAATTTTGAAACAATGCTTCGTGAATCAAAGCCGTGGATGATTATGTCTTCTTATAATAAAATCAATGGAGTTCAGGCTTCAGAGTGTGAATTGACCCAGAAAAAATTCTTGCGAGAAGAATTTAATTTTGACGGAGTTATTGTGTCAGATTGGGGCGGCACTTGGAATCGGGCGAATGCTCTTAATGGCGGTCAGGACTTGGAAATGCCGGGTAGACCGAGAGAGAAAGTGCTTGAGGACTTGCTTGCGAAAGTTGAAAGCGGTGAATTGTCAATGGAAGTTTTGGACAATGCGGTGCTTAATAACTTGCGTTTGCTTTACCGTATGAAGGCTTTTGAAAAAGATGAAGACAAAGGCGGCTATGAAGTTAACAGCAAAAAAAATATTGATTTTGTTCGTTCTTGTGCTTGCGAGGGAGCAGTTTTGCTCAAAAATGATAATAACTTCCTCCCGATGGATTTCAAAAAGGTTAAAAAAATTGCAGTTATCGGACCTTCGGCAAATTATCAGCATCAGTTTGATAAACCTTTGGATAGTGGCGGCGGTTCAGGTGCGGTTCATCCTGAATATGAAATTACAGTTTTGGAAGCAATCAAAAATCGTTTTGGGCAAGATTGTGAAATTACTTATGCACCCGGAGTTAATTTTAAATTGGCGCAGTCGGTTGACTCTGAGTTATTAGGAGATGGTTTTACCGCAGAATATTATAATTCTTATCAGGAACTGGAAGATGGCAAAGAACCATTTTTAACTCGCAAAGAGAAAACCATGCAGTTGCGATTCGGTGTGCTTAATGCGGGCGGTGTAATGACTCGTGATGAAATTGCCGATGTTCAATCAGCTCGATTCAAGGGTTATATTACTCCTAAAAAAAGTGGTAAAGTCAAAATTCAATTTGGAACACTTCAGTTTTTTAGTCGATTTTTTGTTAATGGCAAAGAATATACCGATCCGTATAAATTTTTTAATGGCAAATATGGTTTTGAAACTCCGATTTGCGAAATGGATGCTGTTGCCGGTGAGCCGATTGAAATTGAGTTAATTATTAAGCGACTTTCAAACCAATTGGCTAGTATTAATTTACGCTATACTGAATGTGATAATTTGGCAATTAATAAGGCAGTTGAACTTGCGAAAAATGCCGATGCAGTAGTTTATGTCGGCGGAACTCACCATATTTATGACCGTGAGGGATTAGGCTGGGGAAATCCGCAGGGCGTGGACATCCCTGACTTGGAATTGCCTGATGGACAAGTAGAATTAATCAAAAAATTACTTGAAGTTAATAACAATATGGCAGTAGTTTTAATCAATGGTTCAGTGGTTAATATTGAAGATTTTGCGGACAAAGTTCCGGCAATTTTGGAAGTATTCTATCCCGGCATGGAAACTGGTAACTCTGTTGTTGATATGCTTACAGGAGAAAAAACTCCTAATGGCAGATTGCCATTTACTTGGTGCAGAAAATTGGGGGATTATCCCTCTATTGCTAATGGTAATTATCCGGGAAATCGAACTGCGGAAGTACCTTATGTTCACTATGATGAGGGTGTTTTCATTGGTTATCGCTATACTGAAAGAGAAAAAATTGATGTTCGATTCCCGTTTGGTTATGGTTTAAGTTATGCCGAGTTTGAGCATGAACTGTTGGAAATGTCTGACAATGGCGAAAAATGCAAAGTCAGAGTTAAAAATATTTCAAACTTTGATGGTGCCAGTGTAATTCAACTCTATGTCGGGCGCAAAGATAATTTGCCGGCTCGACCTGAAAAAGTTTTGCGTAACTTTGCCAAAGTTCACCTGAAAGCAGGAGAAGAAAAGATTATTGAATTTACTTTAAGCGAGAGAGATTTCTCATATTTTAATGCAGAAAGTTTCAAGTTTGAACCGTGTAAAGGTGAATTTTTTATCGAATTGGGAACAAATATCAAGGATATTTTTGCGCACAAGGTTATTGTAAGATAATCTCTGCAGTAATTTAACATTTTTTGAACGGAAGGGACAAATAAATAATGAAAGTTTTTATAAAAACTTATGGCTGCCAGATGAATATTCGTGATTCAGAGGCAATCGCCGGTATGCTTAAAAATGACGGTTACGAGATAGTTGACCACGAGAGCAAGGCTGATATATTGCTTTTTAATACTTGCAGCGTGCGTGAGGCGGCGGAGAATAAGGCAATCGGCAAAGTCGGGTTTATGCAGAAACTTAAAAAAGCCAAACCGCATATGATTATTGGTATTTTGGGCTGTATGGCGCAGTCAAAAGGCGACGAACTTTTTAAGCGATTACCGCATGTAGATTTTGTTTTAGGTACCGGGCAGCTGCACAAGCTGCTTGATACGGTTAATTCTCTGGCAGAGGAGCGCAAGCAGCTGCTTTTGACCGAGGAGTGCAATGATGTTTTGACCCAAATGGGGGTTCATTACAATAATGGTGATGTGAGTGATTTTGCGAATTATTCAAGTTTTATTGCAATCACCAGAGGTTGTAACCGCTTTTGTTCATACTGCATTGTGCCGTATGTCCGCGGGCGCGAGATAAGCCGCACGATAGAAGATGTCATCGAGGAAGCAAAAGGTCTGGTCGCTGACGGAACCAAAGAAATTACCCTTTTAGGGCAGAATGTGGCGGCTTTCGGTCTTGGCGGCAATGTGAATCCGCCCCCGGAAGGAGTTTCGCCCTTTGCGGACTTATTGATTGAACTTAATAAGATTGAGGGCTTGGAGCGAATCCGTTTCACTTCGCCGTATGTCAGTTACTTCAATGATAAACTTATTCAGGCAATGGCGGCCTGTAAAAAAGTCTGTCACAATATTCATTTGCCGATGCAGTCAGGTTCAAATCGTATTTTGAAACTCATGAACCGTCAATATACCCGTGAAATGTATCTTGAAAAGGTCGCTAAAATGCGCGCCCTTATTCCGGATATTACTTTTTCAACTGATATTATTGTTGGTTTCCCCGGCGAAACTGAGGATGATTTCCTCCAAACCAAAACTCTTATGGAGGAAGTCGGTTACGATAATGCTTATATTTTTAAGTACTCCCCCAGAAAAGGTACCAAAGCCGCAGTTATGGAAGACCAAATCCCGCAGGAAGTCAAGGAAGAACGCAACCAGATTTTGCTTCAAGTTCTGCGTGAAACTGTCGAGAATGATATTAAAAAATTGGTTGGAACTACGCAGGAATTGCTAGTTGAGGGCGTAACCAAAACCAATAAAGAGCGATTTTTCGGCAAAACTTCAACTTCATGGGTAGTGAATTTCGTACCCGATGAAAAAACTAAAGTCGGCGATATTGTCCGTGTCAAAATCAATCAGGCGAATGCAGTTACAGCAGTAGGCGAATTGGTTGATTAAAAAAGGCAGGTTCAAAATGATAAATATTGGCAGATTTAATGAACTTGAAGTGGTTAAATTCGTTGACTTCGGGGTGTACTTGGCAGAGCATGCGCAGGCGGTAACTAAAATTTTGCTGCCTCGTAAATATGTTCCTGATGATTTGGAAGTCGGGGACAAGATAAAGGTGTTTATCTATCTTGATTCAGAAGACCGTTTAGTGGCAACAACCGAGAAGCCTTTTGCGCAAGTCGGAGAAATCAAACTTTTGAAGTGTGTCGATGTAAATAAGATCGGGGCATTTCTTGATTGGGGGTTGGAGAAAGACCTTTTTGTGCCTTTTAAACATCAACATTATCGCATGTTCAAAGGCGAGTCTTATGTGGTCAAAGTGCTTTTTGACGAGCGCAGTAATCGTCTTATCGGCAGTAATTGTTTCAACAAAATTCTGCCCTGCGATGTTGACAGTTTGACCGAAGGACAGGATGTTTCCATGATGATTTACGGCGAAAATGAAATCGGCTACAAGGTAATTATTGACCGTAAAAATTTGGGAATGATTTTCAAAAATCAAATTTTTCAATCGGTAAAACTCGGCGATGTGCTAAAAGGGTTTGTCCGCAAAATTCGATCCGACGGCAAAATTGACCTCGTATTGCAGAAAAGCGGATTCAAAAATAAGTTACCCGAAAAAGACCGAATTTTGCAAATTTTGGTCGATGCAGGAGGTTTCATGCCGATTACTGCTAAAACCACTCCCGAAGAGATTGCCGATATTTTTGGAGTAAGCAAGCGTACTTATAAACAGATGGTCGGGATTCTTTACAAGGAACGCAAAGTTGAAATTACCTCCGACGGAGTCAAAGTTTTATAATTCTATTTTGGATTATTTTTGGCAATTCGGACAGAAAAAGGTACTTCTGCCATTAGTTCTGCAAGTTTGGATAATATTGGCACAAACAGTACATTTTTCACCGGCTCTGCCATACATTTGCAATTCTCTTGCAAATTTACCCTCGCTTCCGTCCACATGGCGGTAGTCGGAGATGGTGCTTCCGCCGGCCTCAATGGCTTTTGTGAGGATAAATTTGATGTATTTGACAATTTCCCGGCACTCTGATAAAGTTAGACTTTTCGGCTGTCTTAATGGATTGACTTTTGCTAAAAACAATGATTCTGCAACATAGATATTACCGATACCTACGACAATTTCATTATTCATTATAAAATTTTTCACATTGCCCGATGATTTTTGAGCTTTGGCGAAAAGGTATTCGGCACTAAAATCATCAGTTAGAGGTTCAACTCCGAGCGAGCTTAATTCAATCGGGTCGCTGCCTTGCTCGATAAGTTTGCAGTATTTGACCAAACTGAATCTTCTGGTGCACTCAAATCGAAGAATTTGTTCATTATCCAAGTGAAAAAAGATGTGTTCATGCTTGCGTTTCGGGATTTCTTTTGTTTCAATTCTGACTACTCCGGACATGCCGTAGTGCATCAAAATTGCCCCCAGATTATCAAGTTCAATTAGCGTATATCTGCCACGGCGTCTGACATCGACAATCCGGTGATTGACTATGTCGGCATCTAAAAGCGGAGTTAGCGGTTCACGCATTTTGGGACTGAAAACTTCGACTTTGGTAAAACTTCGGTCCAAGAGAGAAGTTTTTAGAGCGTTGGTAATAGTTTCAACTTCGGGCAATTCAGGCATTTTAGATACTGATACCTTTCAATTTTTTGTGCAATTTAACTGCGGCAGAGTCGGTCAAACTTGAAATATAATCAAGAATGTACATAATTCTGATATACGGGCTTTTTTGCCACAATTCATCTTGAATATATCGTTTGGAGTCGGGGAGCAGATACATAAGTCTGCAGCTTCTGGGAGAAGCGTTATCTCCATTAATTGCGATGTCATTGCAGCATGCAATAAATATATCCAGCATGTCGGAGATAAGTTCAAATCCGGCAACCATGACTTCGGAAACTCTGGGAGTGTTGTAAATTACATCGGCACTTTTCAGGTAAACTTGCTGTAAATATTCTTTGGCAGGGATTAAATCGATGAGGGAATATTCCATTTCGCCTGATAAAATTTTATCATGGTTTGCGATGAAAACTTCAATTGCTTCATCGACCAATTTGCCGATTGCCTTTGAGCGGAGATATTCAACTTTTTCCTGCTTGGATTTAAAGTTTTCGAGAGTAACATGCAGGTTCGGTTTATTAATAATTCCGCCGAAAAGTTCCTCTAATTCATTGTACTCAATTCTTCCTGCAATGAAGCCGTCCTCGAAGTCTACAATGCGGTAAGATATATCATCTGCCGCTTCGACCAAAAAAGCCAAAGGGTGTCGTGCATAACTATAATCATCGAATTTTTTAAGTTCCAATGATTCGGCAACTTCTTTAAAAAGTTCTTTTTCTGCGCTGAAAATGTTGTATTTTTTGCTGCTTACGCCGACGGGTTTACTCTTTGAGTTGGAGAGACATGGGTATTTGATAAAAGCTCCCAAAGTTGCACAGCACAACTGCATGCCGCCGACATTGCTCGGATATTGGAGTTTAGTCAAAATTCTGAAACCTTGCGCATTGCCTTCGTAGCGTGAGATGTCATTAATCTCGTTTTCGCTCATCAATTTTTTGCAATCGTCGGCAACTTCAGATTTTTTGAACCACTCCTGCACTGCCTCTTCGCCTGCATGACCCAATGGCGGATTACCGATGTCATGAGCCAAAGCGGCCGCGGCAGTAATTGCTCCGAAGTCGCTTGGATAGATTGATTTCAAATTAAATTTTTGGCAAACATAGTCACCTGCGCCTGTCCCCAAAGAACGGGCGACTGAAGCAGTTTCCAAACTGTGGGTTAGGCGGGTTCTGATGTAATCACTCTCGCTTAATGGGAAAATTTGAGTTTTGTCCTGCAATTTTCGGAAAGCCGAAGAGAAGATAATGCGGTCAAAATCTTGTTGAAACGGCGACCGTTTAGGGTAAATTTTTTCAGAATTTCCCAAACCTAATCTTTGACTTGATAATAATTTTTCCCAATTCATTTTTTCATTCCCAAAATTTTCATAACTTCCTGTAAATCCTGCCAAACTTCACGCTTGGCGGCGGCTTTTCGGAGCAGATAAGCCGGATTAAAAGTCGGCATCAAAGGAATATTGCGATAATAGAGGATTTTTCCCCTCAATTCGCTGATAGTACCCTCTTTGCCTACGAGGTATTTAACTGTATTTGCACCGAAAACAACAATTGCTTCCGGGTTGACTAATTCAATATCTTTTTTCAGGTAGCCAATACATTTTTCGACCTCAAATTTCTCTGCAACACGATTGCCCGGCGGACGGCATTTAAGAAGGGTTGTCAAATAAACTTCTTCTCTGCCGCTAAAACCCATTGCCATAATCATTTTGTCCAATAATTCGCCGACATCGCCTGAAAAAAGTTGGTTATTTTCATCATCATTGGCACTTGGGGCTTCGCCGATAAACATCAATCTTGCTTGTTTATTTCCGATTCCGCAGAGTGCATTTTTGCGGTATTTGCTAAGTTCGCATGCGTCGCATGACATAATTTCGCACTTCATATCGCTTATTGTGTTGCTATTAACTTCGACTGGCTTACTCTGAATATGTTGTGCAAGTGCAGAAGAAAAGTTTGCATCAATTCCGGCAGTCGGTGCACTATTAACAGACGGACTGGGGGTAATTTTTTGAGGGTTCGGTGTTTTTTCTGCAAGTTTATTAAGCAAAGCGGTATCTACTGACAAGCGTTGCTTTGTCAGTTGTTCTTTTTTCAAAACCGCAATAATTTCGTCAAAAAATTCCATTTTATCATATCCGTTATTCTAAAATACATGAAGCATTAAATATATAAAAAACATCCCGGCAACAATTCCGGCAATCACTCGGTGATGCTCACCGTATTTCTCCGCCAAAGGCATAAGTTCGTCAAAACTGATAAACACCATAATTCCTGAAACACCGGCGAAAATTACGCTCAAAAATGAGTCGCTTAAAAAACTTTTTAATACAAAAAATCCTAAAATCGCTCCAAATGGCTCTGCCAAGCCCGATAATGCAGAGTACAATAAAGCCTTTTTGCGGCTTTTGGTCGCATAGTATATCGGCAGCGAAACTGCCATACCCTCCGGGATATTGTGGATTGCCACTGCAAGCGCAATCGACCAGCCCAATTCCCACGAGTCGAGCGATGCACCTGCAACTGCCAAACCTTCGGGAAAATTGTGTACAGTAATTGCCAATGCCACCAAAATTCCCGACTTGTGGAACTTTGCCATTTTTTCACGGTCATCGAAGTCGTTTTGACTGTGAAATTCATGGGGGTTTTCATTTTCAGGAATAAGTTTGTCGATAATGAAACTTATAAAAATTCCTGCAAAAAAGCATAACCCTGCAAGCATTTCACCTTTGTCGCCGAAGCCTTTTATCGCTTCCGGAAGCAGTTCCATAAATGATATATAAATCATCACTCCGCTGGAAAAACCCAAGGTCAATGCCAAAAAATTTTTGTCATCTTTCTTTGAGAAAAAGGCAATCGCTCCGCCGATCCCGGTAGAGAGTCCGGCAATCAATGAGAGC